>DATDGT010000103.1:0-2934 GCA_036521975.1 Bryobacteraceae bacterium | reverse complement strand
GATTGTGGTAGCGGACGCAACGGTGCCCAGAATCCGCTGGAATAGAGTGAGGTCGAGAGACGTGGGGGAGGTCATGCATAAAACATAAACTATTAATTATGTTGTATTTGCCGAATCCCAAAAACTAAAGCGCATTGGGCTCAAAGCCCCGGATTGGGCCGCCAACATCGTGACTCCGGTAGGGAACCACATCTTCAAGGTTGACCCCACGGCCGCGAGATATGACATCGTCGCCAACGTTCCGGCGGGCACGACCAAAGCTCAAGCACGCGAAATGCTCAAGAACTTGCTGGTCGATCGGTTCAAATTGACCTACCATCTCGAGAAGAGGAATTTCGATGGCTATGCGGCGACGCGCGCAAAGGAGGGCGTGAAGCTCAGGCCCTCGGACCCTGCCAAAGGATCCGAAGCCGCGCCGCTGGCGGCGAAGTTTACTTTGGGACCGGACGGCTTTGCGGAGGTACCCGCCGGCGAGCCCGCGATCGTCGCCGTCATTGTGGATGGCAGCGGGAAGGTTCGCTGGTCTGTTCGCAACGTGCCCGTCTCTTCGCTGCTAGAGATGCTCGGGCAGTTCTATCCGTTGGCCGCTCGTCTCGGCGGCGCGGAGAGTTCGGCCGGCTACATTTTTGACGATACGGGCTTGGCCGGAAAGTATGACTTCAAGTTCGAGTATCCGCTGAGCGCATTCCAATTTGGTCGCGCTCTTGAGTACGCGTCTGGGGCTGCGACCTTCGCGGATAGGTCGCTCAACGTTAGCTGGAAAGGCATCGTAAGATTCCAGAGCGCCACCGATATCAAATCCGAATTTGCCGCTCTAGCAAAAGAGGCACTCGCAGACCAGCCGGAAAGCGATCCAGCCCTCCTCGCGGCGATCGAAAAACAGCTCGGGATCAGGTTGGTAAAGAGCAAGGTCCCGCTCGACGTGGTGACGGTCGATCGCGTCGAGAAGATGCCTACCGAAAATTGAGAAGCGGCAAGGGCGGCCACGCGGCGTTAAAAAGGCCGGATGTGTACTGAAAACACGATTTGATCGGTCATTCCGGAGGCGAAACGATGTCTCTTCGGCGATCCCTGGTTAGCTCCGTACTGCTCCTTATCGGAGCAGCGGGTCTAGGCGCTCAAGATACTTATGTAGGCGTGATCGACCCGGACTTGAAGCTGATGTCCGGCTTCGACTCTTGGGTGACATTCATCATCTAGCCAGCAACCGACCGCGATCTGCAGGCACTACCGTCGTCGGCCAGGCTCCCCCGCGCGACCTTTTACGGCCTGCAGCACCCGGAAACCAGGACGCACCTGGTTATCGTGGACTCTTCAGACGGCGCAGCGGTCTATGCTGACCTCAACGGAGACAGGCGTTTCACGGACGATGAGCGGTTTCCCTTTCATCCACTGCCGGTTAAAACGGATTACACCGTCGACACCCGCGGCTGGCCGATCTCGGAATCCTGTTTCGGCCTCGCTCTGAGCGGCAAAAGTTTTCGGCAATTCCCTAGTTGCGTTCGTTTGTTCGAGCGCGGAAAGTCGACTTACCAGGATAAATCGCGCTCCGTCGATCTTGGCGTTGGGCCGTGGGTCACGGGAACCGCAACGATTGGTTCGCGAAAAATCCGCGTTGGCTACTCGTACGATCTTCGGAGCGACTCTGTTAATCCGATGGACGCAGAACTCGGGATGCGCGAGGAAAGCGGCGGCCCGATCGATTTCGTTCCCGGATCGCCACAAACTGCCGTAGCCGACAAAGAGTCCGTCGTCTTCCGTGTTGGCGATCTGTATCTTTCCACGGATTCTGTCGATCTAAAGCGGAGCAGTTTCGTCTTGCGCTCCCATCCGGCCGCCGACTACATCCGGGTGGAACTTGTGCCGGGCGCCGCGCTGCCGGATTGGACTTTCACGGATCTAAGTGGAGTCCAGGGAAGCCTTAAATCTTACGCGGGCAAATATGTTCTTCTCGATTTCTGGACCTCCTGGTGTGCGCCGTGCCGCGCCGATTTCGAAGATCTCAAAGTTGTCCTACACCGCTTCCAGTCCCGCAATTTCGAGGTTCTGGGTGTACTCAGCGACACGGATGAAGCCGCCGCGCGAAAGCTGGCGCAGGAGCGAAACCTGCCTTGGCCTACGGCGGCTTCGCCGGCTACACTGGACTACGCAATGAAGCGCCTGAGGGTGTCGATCTTCCCGACCCACATCTTGCTCGACCCGAACGGGCATGTCGTGAGCGCTTCGGATACTGCGGTGCGCGGCGAGGCTCTTTCCAAGACACTCGAGGCTCTGCTTCCGCGATAAATTCCGCACCGTCTCCAGCAGGAACGATCCCCCGTATTCGATTTCGGCAAAGCGCTATTTGGACGAAACCGGCGCCACCGCCACACTGACCATCGCCGGCCGCAGCAAACGTCCCTTGAAATTGTATCCCCGCTGGTGTTCGTCGATCACCGTTTCGTCCGGAGCGTTCTTGACGGGTTTTTTTTCCACCGCGTGATGAACATGCGGATCGAAAGGCCGCCTGCGGTTCGATCGCTCCGGCCTTCTGGGGACGGCAGGTGGAGCACGACGTTCCCCACATGATCCGCGAGGCGGGATTACGGATCGTGACCGACCAATTCGTCCGTCAGGGATTTTATCCGTCCCGGGTGCTTGCGGCCAGGAAACGGTAGAGCCCACCCGCCGCGTCGGCCCAGGAATCGCCGATCAATGTATAACTCGATCTGGCGCTGAGGGTCCTATGGGGCGCACGACATAGAAGTGGAAATCAGGCCGCCTGGCGGCCTTCCCAATAGTCCTCAAAGCGACTGTTGAGGTGTTGGCAGCGTAGCGCCAAGATGGAGTTGGCGCCGCTGACGGTCCAGAACATCCCGGATTGCTTGAGGCGCTGGCCGATGACGGTCTTGCAGCCGGCCTCGATCACGCCGGAGCCGACGAACAGGTGCTGCT
>DATDGT010000102.1:0-3211 GCA_036521975.1 Bryobacteraceae bacterium | reverse complement strand
GATTGTGGTAGCGGACGCAACGGTGCCCAGAATCCGCTGGAATAGAGTGAGGTCGAGAGACGTGGGGGAGGTCATGCATAAAACATAAACTATTAATTATGTTGTATTTGCCGAATCCCAAAAACTAAAGCGCATTGGGCTTTAAGCCTGTGATTCCGCGATCAATTCATCGAAGCCCATTGAAGCCGTGCAATGTAGAGTACTCTGCTATACAGAGGACTTCGCGATAAATGACTCGTGGAGACCTTCATTCTGCTTCATTCTGACTTCATCTGGCTCCAAAATCTCATTTCCGCGTCAAGTTCACCGGCTGAAGCCTGTGCCACCATCTTGCCTGACCCACCTGCAGAAAAATGTGGAAACTCCAGTCCCCAACCTTACGGCCGGGGCTGAGGTGCGAACGCCGCGCCGCGCTTCAGCCGGCCTTTAGCCCCGCCCGTCAGGGCGGGGTCGGGCTTACGGACGGATCACGGGCTCGATGAACCGTTCAACAAACCTGTTTGACATCCGGCAAGCGGACAAATATAGTGCAATGTGACGATGAAAGTGGCGAGCGCGCCCGTTCAGACTTCCGGGTCAACTGAAACGGCTGCCCGTTTTCGATGGGCAATCTGCGGCCTTCTGTTCTTCGCCACCACAGTCAACTACATCGATCGCCAGGTCATCGGGCTGCTGAAACCCGTACTCGAGAAGGATCTCGGCTGGAGCGAAGCCGACTACTCCTGGATCGTTTTCGCATTCCAGGCCGCATACGCCGCCGTGATGCCGGTCGCCGGTCGCTTCATTGACAAACTCGGAACGCGCCTGGGATACCTTTTCGCCGTAGCCGTCTGGAGCGTCGCGGCGATGTGCCACGCCCTGGCCAGAAACGCAGTCCAGTTCGGGATCGCGAGATTCGCGTTGGGTCTGGGAGAATCGGCGAACTTCCCCGCGGCGCTGAAGGTCGTCGCCGGCTGGTTTCCGCTGCGGGAGCGAACCCTCGCGACGGGTCTCTTCAACAGTGGCGCCAACGTCGGCGCAATTATTGCGCCTTTGTGTGTTCCTTGGCTGGCGATTCACTGGGGATGGCGCAGTGCATTTCTTATCACCGGAGCCGCCGGCGTTCTTTGGATGGTAGCGTGGTGGGCGTTCTATCGGGAACCCCGTGAGCCACGCGACAGCCCGCGATCCGCAAAAGTATCCTATGGCGCGCTACTCACCGATCGCGCGGCCTGGGCGTATTTCATTGGAAAGTTCCTCACTGACCCGGTGTGGTGGTTCTTTCTTTTCTGGCTGCCCGGATTTCTGAGCCGGAATTACAAACTCGATTTGTCTTCGCTGGGCCTGCCGCTGATAATCGTGTACTCGGCGTCAACAATCGGCTCCATCGGAGGAGGCTGGCTCTCTTCCGCGCTGTTAAAGCACGGCTGGACACTGAACGCCGCGCGTAAGACGGCTATGCTTGTCTGCGCGCTGGCAGTCACGCCGATGATGTTTATCGGATACACGCAAAATAACCTGTGGCTCGCCGTAGCTTTCGTGAGTCTGGGAGCGGCAGCGCATCAGGGCTGGTCCGCCAACATCTTCAATATGCCTGGCGATCTTTTTCCGCGGAGCCAGGTGGCGTCCGTAGTGGGCCTCGGGGGAATGGGCGGAGCAATCGGAGGGATGCTGGCATCGCCGGCTATCGGATACTGGCTTGATTTCTCGCACGACTCCTACACGCCTCTCTTCGTCGTCGCTGGAATGATGTACCTCACTTCTTTGCTCATCATTCATCTCCTCGCGCCACGCCTGACTCCGGTCACGGAAACAATCTCATGATGCAACTTGCGAAAAACTCCATCGGAACGGGCGACCGTTTCGGTCATCAGGCAAAAGCGCAGTTGCGCGCGGTCATGGGGGCAGGGGATTGCGGGATTGACCTTGTACCCGTCTGGAACAAGTCAAACCGGGAGCACACATTCACCGGCTCCGAACCGGCCGGCGTCCGCCAGGCCGCGGACGCTGCAGTGCGCGCTCTCGGATGGGACCGGCCCTACTACGTGGACGCGGATCACATCAATATCGAAACGGTTGAGCGTTTCCTGGGTCCATCGGATTTTTTCACGATCGACGTCGCCCATTTCATCGGTGCTGTGCCGGAACGGAATGCAGTTGAAGACTTCGTGAGGCGCCACCCGGAACTGACCGGCACGATCGACGTTTCAGGACTCACCGCACCGATCCGGAGCACGGCCGACTCAGTCACGCGCATAGCCTGCAAGTATTTGGCAGCGGTCCAGGAAGCAGGGCGGATCTCCCGGCATATCGCAAGCCGCAAGGGTCGGGACGCATTCATCGCCGAGGTTTCGATGGATGAAACGGATACCCCGCAGACGCCTCTGGAAGTGCTGACCATCCTCGCCGCGGTAGCTGATGAGCATATTCGCCTTCAGACGCTCGCCCCGAAGTTCACCGGCCGGTTCAACAAAGGCGTGGACTACGTCGGCGACATCGCGCAATTCACGCGCGAATTCCGTGACGATCTTGCGATGGTTGCGTTCAGCATCGAACGATACGGCTTGCCCCGAAATCTCAAACTCAGCGTCCACTCAGGCAGTGACAAATTTTCAATCTATCGGCCCATCCACGACGCCCTTGGAAAAACAGGCGCTGGTGTTCATCTGAAGACCGCCGGCACTTCGTGGCTCGAAGAATTGATCGGCCTCGCCGAAGGCGGCGGCGACGGACTCGACGCCGTGAAATACATCTATCGGGAGGCGTACCAACAGAGCGAAGCACTGTGCCAGCCATACGCCGCTGTGATCGACATTGATGTTGCGAGGCTCCCGCATCCCGACGAGATGGATCAATGGAACTCCGATGACATAGCCGCTGCGATCCGCCACGAGCCGGATTGCAAGGCCTTCGACCGCAATGTCCGCCAGTTGCTGCACGTGGGATTCAAGATCGCGGCGAAGATGGGCACGCGCTACACTCGCCTTCTCGACGAGTATGAACCCCTCATCTCACGGAATGTGACCGCGAATCTTCTGAAGAGACATATTCTGCCCCTGTGGGGGCAGTGATCTGACTGCAATAGCTGATAGCCCAAGTTCGTCACGCGACCGTCGATTCTGAGATTTTTTGGACTTGCGGTGAGGGCAAGTGACGTGTTCCCAATAGCCGCTTTTGAAAAACGCGATGTAGTGTAGACTGACCCTCTTGTGCGTTTCCGCAGTCCATGACA
>DATDGT010000101.1:0-29588 GCA_036521975.1 Bryobacteraceae bacterium | reverse complement strand
TCGACAGCATCTTGAACTGGCAAATCCCAACTTCGCCGAAGTTGGCTCCGGTCCTGGCGACCTGACCCGCCGGAGCTCGAACTGGCTCCCCAATTACTAAGGCAAGGAGGTCGCTCAATTTTCAATTTCGGAATTCAGGTTTAGGATAATCCAGCTCGAGCAGCAAAACCCGCCAAGGGCGCGCGGGCACTCCATCGCAATCAAGAAAGCAGCCCGCGCGCTTTGTTTTGCGGGCGGTTACTTCGGAGCGTCGGATGATCCTGACGACCATCCTGTGGCGCAGAAGGACTTAGCGGGCCGTCAAGTTCCACACGAACAATGGCCGGGTTCGCATGCTGAGAAGGGACTCAGGCAGGTTTTGACTCAGAGCGGCATCACGGCATCGGTGCTCGATGCATTCAACGCGTCGTTGTATTTCGCGAGCAGAGCCGTGACGCCCTCTGTAGCGGTGCTCATTCGCTTGTCCTCGCTTCCGCCACACCACTATAGGTCCAAAGCGCGCTTGAGACTAGCCGGACAAACCGGAAAGCGCTTCCCCAAATTCGGGACAATCGTTGCTTGTGGCGGCCCGTAGAGGCCTGAGCCTGCGCGAGCGTGTATCAGCGAAGAACCTTTTCCCGTTTCTGCTCCGAGTAGGTTCGCTCGGTTTGGACGGGTTTGCCGGTCGTCTTGTCGACGCCGTGGGTGCTGGCGCTCTTCTCCCCCGCCGACGCGACGTCTTCGGCGCCCGTTCCCTTGAGGATATTCTTGGCCTTGTCCACCCATTCGGAGTTGTCGCAATGCACGGAGAGCAAGATTCCGCCGTTCTTTATGCGGCCCTCATAGCGCTTCGCTTCATACTCGGGGATGCCCATTCCGATGAGAGCTCCTATCAATGTGCCCACGGCGCCGCCGGCCCCTACGCCGGCCAGAACCGCCATAATCGGACCGGCGGCAATGAGCGGCCCGACGCCCGGAATGGCAAGCGCGCCAATACCGGCAAGCAAGCCCAAAGTCCCTCCAATCGCTCCTCCGGCCACCGCCCCCGTCGTGGCACCTTCCGGAGCTTTTGTGTTCTTTTCGTGCGCGAATTCGCGAGTGCTTTGCACATCAGCCATCAGCACAGAGATATCCGCTTGGCGAAATCCCGCCGATATTAACGCGTCCGCTCCATGTTCAGCAGCGGCACGCGACGCATAAATTCCAAATACTGCAGTATTATTTCCCGCCATACTCTAAAAAGGTCCTTTCTTCTCCAATTCAAATCAGAGCGATACTTTCGCACCTGCTCGATAGATCGTCTGAACAACCGCTCCGTTTCTTCACCCCCGTAATTCGTCTAGCGAGACCGCTCCCGGCCCAGGAGCGGTTTGGCTGAAATTTCTGAGCCTACGGACGGATCACGGACGGCCACGAAGGGGACACGGAAACGTGTGCCTTTGCGGCAAAGTCTAACGGTGTGGGGGCATGGGCCAACAGAGTCCACTGTTCCTCGACAATCTTCGCGAATTCTGGTGGGACGAAGGAAGCTTGAGGCAACATGAGGACAGGGGCGTTCCGTCATTTCCTGTCCCTATTTCTTTCCTTCGGCGCCTTCGGTCTCATCATTCTAGGGATACTGGATTCTTCTTTCTTATTTCTGCCTTTTGGTAACGATCTGCTGCTGGTAATTCTGGTGGCGCGCGATCATAGCCGGGCGCCACTTTACGCGGCAGCGGCATCAGCCGGGTCCGCGGCAGGCGTTTTCCTCCTGGACCTGGTGATGCGTAAGGGTGGAGAAGAAGGGCTGGAGCGGCTCGTCAGCCCGAAGCGCCTCGAATCTTTGAAAGCCAGGGCGCGACGGCGAGCGGGCCCAGCGCTATTTATCGCCTGCGTTGCACCGCCCCCGTTTCCGTTCACAGCAGTGGTCGCGACCGCAAGCGCGCTTCAGTACCCTCGAAAACGTTTGCTGGCCGTGGTCGCTGCATCCCGGTTCGTCCGTTTTGTCATTGTTAGCATCGCCGCAATAGCGGTGGGGCGGCGAGTTTTGCGGTTCATAAATTCAGAGGGTTTCGTTTGGTTTATGAGCGCATTTAGCGTGATCTACGTCGTAGGAAGCGTGATTTCAGTGGTCCGTTGGATTCGACGGACGCGCGCAAGATGAACGCCGATCAGAAATTCGCGTAGAACCACCCTTCCGGTTGTGGCCCAGAAGGCGTTGCAGAGTCGCGACGGCGTGCCCTCTGGGCCGGGAGCGGTTACCGGCCTTCTAGTAGACCAGCGGCTCCGAATCGGCGGTCCAATCGGCCTCGGCCAACGAGCGCCCGTAGGAATGAAGCTTTCGATTTTCGCACCATTCCGCAAAGCGCCGCAGGGGCGCCCACAGCGGCCCGAACTTGCCCAGGATCGCGCGCCGCAAATCCAGGAACGAGTCTTCCCCGCGGAGCACTCGGCAAAAGGCGTTCCACACAAATTCGTTTTCGCGAAGCAGACGGAATAACGATCGAGGAAAAGCCACAGCCAGGCTGAGAAGCTGCCGCGCCCGCTCGATCTCTTTTCCGATCTCGCGCCGGATGCGCTCGTCGTAAGAGCCCAGGCGGGACACCGCTCCCGAGAGCGTTTCAAGAATGAAATCGGAGGCGATCTCCGCGCTGTGGCAAGCGTTGGAAATGCCCTCGCCGGTCAGCGGCTCAACCAAACCGGCCGCGTCTCCCACCAGCAGAAGATTGGAGCGGGAAAGGCGAGTCCTGGAGGTCAGCGTGGGAAGCTGATGGCCACGGAATCGTAGATTCGGAAGAGCGCCGGCGCGCACCAGCCGTTCGGCCTCCAAAAAGCGGTGCAGGTAGGGCCGCAGCGACCGCCCGATCGATGCCGGAGCTCCCACCCCCACGTTCACCGAGTCGCCTTTCGGAAAAATCCAACCGTAGCCGCTCGGCAAGGTCCCCCAGTCGATCCGCATCCGCGAGTGCGTGATCGACTCGGGTTGAATGTGTTCGGTGGGCACTTCCGAATAAAGCGCGACCTGCCAATAATAGGCGGTGCGTGGATTAAGCTGGCGCGCAAGGCGGCTGTTGGCTCCGTCGGCGGCGACCACAAACCACCCGCGAACCTCGCCTTTACTCGATTTCACGCAGAGGCAAGGATCCCGCTCGTCGCCGGCGACCACCTCGAACGCGCGGCAATCCTGCCAAACTACGGCGCCCGAGGCTTCCGCTTGGCTGAGGAGCAACCCGTCGAATTCCGCCCGCAGAACGCTGGTCACCAAGGTTCCTGTATGCCGCCTGGTGAACCCCCCGCCCAGACCGAAGCTGAAAGAAACTTCTTGCAATTCCTCGCGAACCGCCGCGGTCCATTCCAGGGGGATTTTTCGCGAAGCGCGCCGCTGAATGCCCCCGCCGCAGGGTTTCTCGCGCGGGAAACGGTCGGCGTCGATCACCAAAACGCGAACGCCCGCCCGGGCCAGCCGGTATGCCGTCAAAGAGCCCGCGGGACCGCCCCCGACGACAATCACGTCGAATCGCTGGTCGTGGTCGGGCATTCTCGGTCCTAATCCTATACTACTCTGGACGTTAATGAAGATTGAAAAATCGGCGGCGCTCTATGAGCGCGCCCAAAAAGCGATCCCGGGCGGCGTGAACTCTCCCGTTCGCGCCTTCCGCGCGGTCGGCGGCACGCCTCCCTTCATCGCGCGGGGCGAAGGTTCTCGCATCTTCGACGTGGACGGCAACGCCTATATCGATTACATCTGCTCCTGGGGGCCGCTCCTGCTCGGCCATCGCCCCGCTCCGGTGATCGAGGCGTTGCGGGAAGCGCTCGAAGAAGGCACCAGCTTCGGCGCTCCCACCGAGCGCGAGGTCCTGTTGGCGGAGCTGATCTCGCAAACCGTGCCTTCCATGGAAATGGTTCGCCTGGTGAACTCCGGAACCGAAGCCACGATGAGCGCGCTGCGGCTGGCGCGCGGCTTCACCAACCGCGATCTGATCGTGAAATTTGAAGGGTGTTATCACGGCCACGTCGATTCGCTGCTGGTGAAGGCGGGGTCGGGAATGGCGACCCTGGGCATCGCCGATACTGCGGGCGTCCCGCGAGCTTTCGCCGAAACCACCATCGCTCTGCCGTTCAACTCCATTGCGGCCGTGGAAGAGGCTTTCGCGGAGCGAGGCAGCCGGATCGCCGCCGTCATTGTCGAGCCGGTAGCCGGCAACATGGGATGCGTTCCGCCCGTGCCCGGCTATCTCGAAGCTCTGCGCCATCTGACCTCCCGGTACGGCGCGCTCCTGATTTTCGATGAAGTGATGACCGGCTTCCGAGTGGCGCTGGGCGGAGCGCAGCAGCGCTTCGGAATCCTGCCCGATCTCACTACGCTGGGCAAGATCGTTGGCGGCGGCCTGCCCCTGGCGGTTTACGGAGGCCGCGCGGATATCATGCGCCGGGTCGCACCGCTCGGTCCGGTTTACCAGGCGGGCACACTTTCCGGGAACCCTCTCGCCGTGGCTGCAGGATTGGCGATGCTGCGCTACGTCATCGCGCACCCCGAAATTTACGATACGCTCGAATGCCGCGCCGCTCAACTGACCGGGTGGACTCCGCCCGGCGTCTTTGTGAACCGCGTCGGCTCCATGTTCACGTTCTTCTTTTCGAGCAACCCGGTGACCGATTGGGAGTCCGCCAAGCGCTGCGACAACGCCCGTTTCGCCCAATTCTTCCATTTCCTGCTCGACCGCGGCGTCTATATCGCGCCATCGCAATTCGAGGCCGGCTTCGTCTCCACGGCGCATACCGAACAGGACATTGCCGCCACAGTCGCCGCCGCCCGCGAATTTTTCGAACGTGAATAACTTTACGTTCTGGTGTACGCTCTAAACGTGGACGTCAACGTGACCGAACTGCGCAGGCGGATTCTTTCCCTAATCGAGGACCTTCCGGACAACGGAATTCTGATTACGAAGCGGGGACAGGCACGGGCGCGCCTGATTCCCGTAAAGCGGCGGCGCAAGGGACGGTATGTCACCGGCCCGATAGTACCGGCTAAAGGCCTCCCTGGTCCTCTCTGCCCCGATCGATCTAACCCGTATGACATCCTTTTTGGTTGACATCAACGTGTGGCTGGCGCTCTCCTTGAGTCTACTGTTCTGGCAGCAGGCTGGAGTAATGCCACCCCGGGCGCTTCGTGCGATAAGCTTGTGGGACAGGAGAAGCTATGCCCCGACTAGCTGCGTTCGCGATCTTCCTTCTGCTCGGCGCGAGCCGAGCCGCCGACCTCAATCCCGCCGCCATCAACATCCAGTTGCCGGCCCAGCTTAAATGGACCGTCACCGGCAGCGGCGCCAACGAAGCCGTCCTGTTCGGTGATCCCTCCAAGTCCGGCTGGTACGGCGTGCTGGTAAGGTGGGATCCCGGCCACATGAGCCGCCCGCATTTCCATCCCAACGACCGCTACGTCACCGTAATCTCGGGAACCTGGTGGGTCGGCACGGGCCCCAAGTACGATCCGCCCAGCACAAAGCCAGTTCCCGCCGGCTCGTTCGTCACCCATTACGCGAAGCAAATTCACTACGACGGAGCGAAGGATGAGCCGACGGTGTTGGAGATCGTCGGCATGGGGCCCGCTACCTCGACCCCGGCGGAAACGAAATAGCGCCTCGGCTAATCCTCTCCAAACAGCTTCAACTGGTTGTCGACGCGGGTCACGCCCTTCACTTTTTTCGTGATTTTTTCCGCTTTGTCTTTGGCTTTGGCGTTGTGGACGCGCCCACGCAAAATCACTACGCCGTTTTTTACGGTCACGTCCAGACCTCCGCCGTTGATGTCCTCATCCGCCGCCAGCTTCTGCCGGACTTCGTCGTAAATGCGGTCGTCGGAAGCAGTGCTCTGGGCAATCAAGAGCGGAACAACCAACACCAGGATGAGCAGGACCGACAGGGTGCGCATGAATCCATTGTAGGTGGACCTCAAGCGTGCGGCGCAACTGCCAACTGGAGCGGTATAATCGACCAGCCGATGGCGGATTTCAAGCCTAAACCGGGAAGCTTTTCGACGTATCTGGAAACCATCGAGCGGGAGGAGGCTTCGCGGACCGCGCCCGCCGCAACCTCGCCCAGCCCCCTGACACTGCTCGAAATCCTGGCAAGGCAGGTTCAAGCCGCGCTGCCGTTGCCCGATCTTCAAACGCTCAGCGGGATGGAGCCAACGCGTTACCGCGCGGGGTAGGACCGGTTTTGGCTTATCCCCGCTCCCCCTAGTCCTCTCCCAATAACTTCAGCCCGGCCGGCGCGGAGGCGCCGCCCCCTGTGCGCCAAGCGGGGATGCGTCCCGGCCGCCAGATCTCCCTCAGCGACCTCACTTGCCCACCCTCATCGCTATAAAACACCCGGTCCGTCCACGCTCGCCATCCGCGAGGGTGGTCCTTGTGGTTTCGCAACATATCCAGCGTACTGCGAGCCACCCGCAGCCCGTGCGGCCGCCGGTAATGATCGAGGAACAGCAGATGGCTCCAGCCGGCGCGAATCTCTTCCGCGAATTCGCCGAAGCTGGCCGCGTTCGTCAAATTGATCACCGCGTTGGTCTCCAGCCCGTGGCGGTCTCCGCCGGAGATCGGCGTCTTTCCCGCCGATACCGCCAGCGTACGCACGCGTTCGTTCTCCGCCGCCGGTCGCAAGCCGTTGAGCTCGATGCCATGGATGTACCGGCCGAACATCTGGAGAAAAACGCGCATGGCTTCTTCGTGCCGCGCCTCCCCGATGCCGGTTTCATCCCACAAAGGATGATTGAGAACCACCAGCGTTCCGGGGTCGCTTCCGCCCGCGGTGAGAATCTCCGGCAGCGTGGGGATCTCGGGCGCGTCCCGGTAGCCCTGCATCGCCAGGAAAATGTCGCCGGCTTGCGCGGCCGGCAGGTTGTAAACTCCCAGGTGAAACATCGCCGCGCCAAACGGCACGCTCCATTCGAACGACAGAGGAGCCGCCGGATGTTCTCGCCGCAAATCCAGCGGAGCTTGCATGTCGTCATGGTCGGTGATGGCGACGAGACCTTCCAGGTCCAGTCGCCGCAGTTGATCCAACTCCCCTCGCAGGACCTCGCCGGGCCCCAGAGGGGGCGTCCACCAGGCGCGGCCCAGCTCCAGGCACTTGCCGTGGCGGCGCTGGTAGCGCATCTCCGCCGCGCGGATTAAGGACGCCACGACCGGCGTGCGCAATCCCGCCCGCCGGATGAAATCGAAGTTTTCACGCGAGTAATGGGTATGGCTGTGAAGCGAAACACCCGTCCGGAAGCGCTGCGGGACGGGCGCGGGAATCCACTGGAAGCGGACTTGCGACGGGGCCAAGAGACTTCCCTCCTGCCCGCACTATGTCAGGAAAGAGTTACTGTCCGATGTGAAAACCGTGAATTTTGTATGAAACAAACAATAAGGTAAATGTTTTACCCCAAGCTATACCCTAATGACATTATCCCTTAATAACCCCCATCGGCCGCAAACGGGCCACCTTGCGTGCCAGACCCGCTCGATCCACCACCTCGATCACCTCGTCCACGTCTTTGTAAGCTTCCGGGATCTCCTCCAGAATTCCGTCCCGCGTCTCGCTACGGACGAAGATGCCTTGGTCCAGCAGACGCTTTTGCACTTCCTGGGCGTTGCGCCCCTTCTTGGCGGCCGTGCGGCTCATCAACCGCCCAGCGCCATGGCAGACGCTTCCGAAGGTCTGTTGCATCGCTCCCGGCGCTCCCGCCAGGATCCACGACGCCGTCCCCATGCTTCCGGGAACCAGCACGGGCTGCCCGATCGCGCGATACGCTCGAGGGAGGTCAGGGTGCCCCGGCGGGAACGCCCGCGTCGCGCCCTTGCGGTGTACTAGTACTTCTTTTTCCGGGCCGCCCCTCCCCTGGCCGCCGCTCCCCTGGCCGCCGCTCCCCTGGGCACTCCTGGCTCCTGTCTCCTGACTCCTGACTCCTGACTCCTGCGACGCGATGCCGCTCGCGCTTGGCGATATTGTGGCAAACGTCATAAATCGGATCCAACCGCGCTTCCACCCCAAAAATACGCCGGAACGCTCCCCGCAGGAAATGAAGGATGGTCTGTCGATTGGCCCAGGCGAAATTGGCCGCGGCGCGCATCGCGGCGAGATACGATTGTCCCTCCGGCGATTGAATCGGCACGCAGGCCAGTTGCCGGTCGGGAAGCTGGATGCCATATCTTTGCATCGCCTCGCCCATCTGCGCCAAATAATCGGTGCATACCTGATGCCCCAGGCCGCGCGATCCGCAATGCAGCAGCGCCACCACCTGGTTTTCCTCAATTCCCATCGCCTGAGCCGCTTGCGCATCGTGAATGCGCTCGACGTATTGCACTTCGAGAAAATGATTGCCACTGCCGACGGTGCCGAGCTGCGACCGCCCTCGCGTCTTGGCGCGATCGGAAACCTGGCCCGGATCGGCCCCCTGCAAGCAGCCGCGTTCTTCGGCGAATTCGGCGTCGCTTGGTTCGCCCATCCCTCGCTCCACCGCCCAAGTCGCGCCTTTTTCCAGCACTTCCTCCACTTCCCGAATTTCCAGTTTCAGCGGTCCTTCGCCGCCCGTGCCGCAAGGGACGTCGCGGAAGATCTGATGGATCAGCTCGCGACTGCGCGGTTGCACCTCCTCGCGCGTGAGGGAGGTCCGCATCAGGCGCACCCCGCAATTGATGTCGAAGCCCACGCCGCCCGGCGAAACCACGCCAGTTTCCCAATCCAGCGCGGCCACGCCTCCGATAGGGAAACCGTAGCCTTGATGAATATCCGGCATCGCCAGGCTCGGTCCCACGATCCCCGGCAGTACCGCTACATTCGCGGCCTGTTCCAGCGACTTGTCTTTTTGGATCTGCTCGATCAGCCTGTGGTTGGCGTACACCACCACGTCGGTACGCATGCCGCGCGCCTCATCGCGCGGAATGCGATATCGATATTCGTCGATCGCCTCAATTTCCATTCAAATATCCAAATACACTTCGCAGAGCCATCCCTGTTCGCTGTGTTCGATCTTGAGTTGATGATAGGTGATTCCTTTCACCACCAATCGCGGTTCGTGCCGCGCCGCGTCCCGCCTTTCCCCTTGAGCTTCACCCGCCACGTGGCCTTCGGTCAGTTCGCGGACCTTGAAGCCGCGCATGGCCCGATGCTCGCCGTCAATCCAATACAGCACTTCGCTCAGCCAGTTCACCAGCAGCGCTTCTCGCGATTCGCCTTTCGCCTCCAGCGCGATGGTTTCGCGCGCCTCCACATTTTCGGGATTGAGCGCGATGGCTACCAAAGCCTCCGCCGCCTTCTCAAACAGCTCCGCGAGCGTCGCGCCGGTGGCCCGAAAACCCAAGTCGGCGGTGTGTTCGAGAATCTCGAAAGCGGGCCGCACAAATCCATTTTCACTGGATTCGTCGCCCTCATGCTTGGCGTTGTGGGCCCTACTGAGCCGCGCGCGTCAGCAAGCGGTTCTGGTGACGAACTCCCGCTAGTGCAGTACGCCTAAACGGTCCAGCGGCCAGTAAACGAAAACCGCTTTGCCGTAAATGAAATTCCTCGGCACGGTCCACCAGGTGCGGCTGTCGTTGGAAGAGCTGCGATGATCGCCCAGGACAAAATAGTGATCCGGCTCTACGGTCCGCGCGGGCATCGAGACATGGTCGCGGAATTCTTCCGGCACATACGGTTCTTCCAGCGCTTTTCCGTTCAGGTACACGGTTCCGTTGCGCACTTCCACCGTGTCCCCGGGGACGCCGATCACTCGCTTGATGTAGGATTTGCTGGTATCCTGCGGGAACCAGAAGACTACCGTGTCGCCGCGTCCTATATCGGCCAGCCCGAACCTGTACACGAATTTATTGATGAAGATGCGCTCCTGATCCACGAGCGAAGGCATCATGCTGGTGCCTTCCACCTTCACCGGCTGATACACGAACAAGATCGTCAGAATCGCCAGGATCACGCTCAACGTCAGATCCCGCAGCCAGCCGATAGCCGCCTTGGCCGCCTGCGAGGGCGGCGCCGGCGCGGACTCGGCGGCTTCTGGGGCCGATGCGGCTGCCGTCATTGCCGGATTTTCATCCATACCGGTATTATAGACGTCTCCGCTGGCTCGCCGTTTCCAAACTGCTCCAACTGCCCTCTTGCATCTGTGGTCAAAAGGCGATAAATTCGTTCAACGGGGAAGAGGAGAACAGCCATGCGAATTGTTCTTTGGGCCTGTGTGGGCTTGCTTTCACTAAGAGCCTCGATGGGCGCACAAGACATGCGCGTCGTCAGCATCGATCCCACGACCGCTAAGGTCGGGGACATTGTCACGATCAACGGGGATGCCATCCAAAAGGCCAATGTGGACACCGTCTATTTGACCGATGGAAAAACGGACATCAAAGTGGAGGTGACCGAGCAGTCGGCGAAGGCCATCAAATTCAAGGTCCCGGATGCGGCGAAAGCGCACCGCTGGGCACTGATGGTCCACACCACGAAGGACCAGCTCATTGAGGAGCCCGTGCACGTCACCATCGAATAGGGTGGGGCAGGGTCGAAAACCGTCCTCATAGCGATGTGGCGCGCGGCAGAAGTCAGCCGTGAAGCCCAGGCGTAGACGGCGGTTGAAGCCCCCGCAGCAAGCCAAAACCCACTCCATGCGCGAGTTTTCCTTGACAGCCCTCAAGATTTCCTTTTATCATGGAAGCATCACTGAGAAAGGAGGTGGTCCAGTCGAATGTCATCTGGTAGTAATAGTAGTATCAACGGGACTCTAACAACGCGTGAGGTGGCCGACTCTTAAATCGACTGCTCCTAACGTTCAGGTTTCGTTCAGTGACGAGGCCGCTCCTCCAGTGGACCGGCTCTTCACGCGAAAATGAGTATCAGCTACAAGAAGGCCCCGCGGCTTGACCGTCGCGGGGCTTTTCCTTATATGCCCGGGATGTTCGGGCACCGGTTGCAAATTTGGCGGTTCCCTGCGGAAGGCGCTCGAGCCTCGGGCCGCAGCGAGCGACTACAATGAACGTTGATGCAGCTCCACGACGTTTTCCTGGGTCTGGGCGAGGAACAGTTCCAGCAGTTGATGCGTTCGATTTCTCTGGGGAGACTTAAGACCTACCAGCTCTACGATCGCTTCAAAACACGGCTATACCTGAATAAGCTGAACTCGGAGACTCTGCGGAAATCGGCGCCGCGAGCGTGGGCCCGCATCCCAGACGACGAAGAGTTCGCCGCGGATGTAGCGCAGGCCATTCTGATTTCGCATCTGGACATGATCAAAGCGGTGCTCGATTCGCTGGGGATTCCTCATGAGGAGGGGTTTTTTGCTAAGGACACCGACGTATCCAGCTATCTGAAGGAAGGTTGGCAGCAGCAGGTCTGGGAAAAATTCCGTGAAGCGTTTCCGCCCGCGCCGCTGTTGTTCTACATCAATCACCTGGCCTGGGAGACCACCAAGCCCGGCGAAGTGTTTACGCCCGCCTAGAAACCGCTTGCGCACGCGCGCCGCTCTTTCAGCCGCGGATCGAGGCTGAAGCCTGTGTCATGGAGAGTACTTTGCAATACAGAGTACATTAAAGCGATCAATTGACTGCGGCGACCTTCATTCTGGTTCATTCTGACTCATTCTGCCTCCACCTGATTCCAAAAATCATATTTCCGGGGTCAAGTTCACAGGCTAAAACGCGCGGCTCTTCAGAGCCGCGACGGGGTGCCCTCTGGGCCGGGAGCGGTCACCGGCGAACCTCGGTTAGTCGCCGGCGCGGCCCCCGCGGAGTATATTCTCCACTGCGTGGTTGCCTTCCTGGCAGGCGTATTCGAGAATCTGGTAGCCCGGATCGCGCGTCAACGGCATGGCGACTTTCCAGGGCTTCGTGTATTCGTCGGGATCGGAAATAGTGACCTCGTAGGCGATAGTGTTCTGGTCCACGCGCCGGAACCGTTCGATGACGTGCAGCGCTTCGCTCTGCGGAATCCCCTTGATGCGGCCCGTTGCCGCGCTGGTGGCGATCCATCCCTTGTTGTTGTAATTGGTCGTGTCCACCACCAGAGTGTCGCCTTCCCAATGGCCGCGCGAGTCGCCATCCCACTGGCGGACATTTTCCGGAAGATGGGGACGGCTATCCAGAGGAATCACGCGCGCCTCGTGGATCATCTCGTAAAGAATCACCACATAGCCGGGGCTTTGCACGATTTGATAGGCGTTGTTGTAGCCGGCGGGAAAAATTCCGCCCGGAACGCCGCGCGTGATGCAGCGATCCCACACACTCATGTACTCCCAGGAATCGGAATTATGTGCGAGGTTATAGTCGCGCTGCGCCTCGGCGATGGTCACTGGCACGCGCCCATCCGGCGGATCCACGACCATCGACGTTTGCCGCGTGGCGAGCACTTTGGTCCCCGAATCGAACCACGCTTGATTGTACGAGCCGACGTCGCCCGGCTGCGGAGCTCGATCCACGCGATTTTCGGCGGACCGGTGCTCCAACGCCGCGGCTTCCTGCTCGGTCAGAAACGGCTTTCCGGCGAGCTCGGCCGGACGCTCGAAGGGCGTGATGGTGGCGTTGGTCCAAACGCCTTGCAAATCCGGCTGGCCATCCGGTGTGCGCGGCGCGGTCCACTTCGTGGATTGAGCGGATAACACGCCCGCCGCGGCTAGCAATGGGAGCCAACCCGGAATTTTCGTGATCATCGATGCTCTCCCTGACGGATATTATGACGGATATTATATTTCGGGTAGATCAGGAGCGCCCGCCATCAGTTTTCGTCCGGCCGTTCGGCGTGATCGATGACGATCGTGTCGAACGGCGCCGTAGCGGGCTCCAGCTTGAGGCCGAGCTGCTCTTGGATGGCTGTGAGGAGACGCGGAAGAGTTGGGTCCTCTTCGCCGAGAGGAGCTTGTTCGCTTACGAATTCAAGAGTGAAATCGTAAGGGGCGGTAAGCCCGGTTCTATCGAAGGTCGGGCGGCCTGCGTAGATTTCGAGCTGACGTTCGATCAGTCGCTGGATGGTCATGTTGGTGGCGACGATGCGGAGGCCAAATCTGCCTCGGCTCGAAGTGGCGAAGTGGGGGTTCGATGCGGGATCGCCCGGTTTTAGATTGTTCAGCTTGGGCCCGCCCTTGGCAACCACTAGGTTGTGGACGGGCAATGGCTTTTGGGTGTGGTGAATTTGCAGCTTGAACCGGTCGGCCAGTACGGGCTGGAGCATCTTGCGGAATTCATCCAACGGCGGAGGAGGATCGGAAGAAACCTTCGCTATCACCTGAAACAGCTCCGAGTCCGCGAGCAGCCCGGTGACTTCAGCCCACGCAGGCCCGCCGGAGAGTTGCACATCGCGTAAGTTATAGGCGAATAGTACCAAGCCTTTCAGCGAGGCGTGCTCGGCGTCGAGCGTGTCGCCACGCACAAAGACCCCCACCGATCCCTGACCGGTCCACTTCTGGGGCTTGACGGAGACAACGTCGAACTTGAGTTCTGAACCGCGCACAACGGCTTCGCCTGTGCGCTGTTGGCCGAACGCTGCAACCGAAAACGCGATGCTCACTAGGATTCGCACGGTTTCCAGAATATACCACCCGATATACAATATGAACTGGGTCGTCCTGAAGAATGCGAAAACTGCTGCTCGCCACGATAGCCCTAGGCGTGTTGAACGCCGCGCCTCCACAGACTCCAGCGCCCGCCGGGGTCGAAACCCATCAGGCGCTGATCAACCGGTACTGTGTCACCTGCCACAATCAGCGTCTCAAGACCGCGAAACTGTCGTTGGATCTGCTCGATCTTACCCATCCGGAAAAGGACCCATTGATCTGGGAGCGGGCGATCCGCAAGGTGCGCGGCGGGATGATGCCGCCGCCTGGAGCGCCGCGGCCTCCCGTGGATGCGGCCAACGCGCTGTCCGCCTACCTGGAAGATTCCCTCGACAAAGCCGGCGCCGCTAACCCCAACCCAGGGACTGTTCGCATTCACCGCCTGAATCGCGCCGAGTACGCCAACGCCATGCGCGACCTATTGGGCATCGAGGTAAATGCCGCGGCGCTGCTGCCCAGCGACGATATCAGCGAGGGTTTCGACAACATCGCCAGCGCGCTGAAGGCATCGCCTTCGTTCCTGGATCAATACATCATGGCGGCGCGCGCGGTGGTTAAGCAGGCGATTGGAACCCCGCCCGCGCCTAAAGATACCAAGGTCACTCTACGGGGCGCCGAGCCGGGCTTACCGCTGCCTCCCGGAGCGCGCGGCGGCGTCACGGCGCATTATGTCGCGCCGTATGACGGCGACTACGAATTTCGCTCCTCGGGAAATCCGGCGGTCTTCACGGTGGACGGAGCGACCGTCGATCGTCAAGGGCGCACCCATCTGACCGCGGGTGCTCACACCATCGTCTTCGCGAGTGCGCCGCACAGCTTCGCCGAAAGCGAGGGCGAATTGTTCGGATTCGTTCCTGGTGCGGCGGGAACGGGCTACGCGAGCACAGGCTTGGTGGTCGGTGGAGTCTCGGCCGGCGGAGGCGGGGGCCTGCGCACCGCGGCGGCCGGCACTGTCACGATAGATGGTCCGTTTAATCCCACTGGCAATCCGATCGAAACCGCCAGCCGCGCGCGCATCTTCGTATGCCGCCCTCCCGATCCAAAAGAAGAAACGGCGTGCGCGTCGCGCATTCTATCGAACCTCGCGCAGAAGGCCTTCCGGCGCCCGGTCGCGGCTCAAGACCTCGCGCCTCTGATGCAGTTCTATAACGAGGGACGCAAGGCCGGCCCGTTCGAAGCCGGAATCGAGAACTCCATGGTGGCTATGCTGGCGAGCACCAAATTCCTCTATCGTGCGGAGCTCCCGCCGGCCGGGACCAAGCCTGGAAGTATATTCCGGCTCGGCAATATGGATTTGGCCTCGCGCCTGTCGTTCTTCCTGTGGAGCAGCATTCCCGATGACGAACTGATCGCGGCGGCCGAACAAGGCAAGCTGAGCGATCCCAAGGTCCTCGAGAAGCAGGTGCGGCGGATGCTCGCCGATCCGCGCTCGAAGACACTAACCACCAACTTCGCGTTTGAATGGCTAAAAGTTCGGGATATGGACGCGCTGGAGCCCGATCCCTTCGTCTACCCGGCCTTTAACGCTCCGCTGAGATCCGCGTTCCGCCGCGAGATGGAATTATTCGTCGATAGCGTCTTCCGGGAAGATCGCAACGTGGTGGATCTTTTGAGCGCCAACTACACGTTCGTCGACGAACGCCTGGCCGCGCATTACGGCATCGAAAACGTTCGCGGCGACCAGTTCCGCCGCGTGACGCTCACCGACCCGAACCGCTTTGGGCTTCTGGGCAAGGGCGCGATTCTGATGGTGACTGCGTATCCCAACCGCACCTCGCCGGTGCTGCGCGGGGCGTACATTCTGGAAAACATCACCGGCACGCCGCCCGCTCCGCCCCCTCCGAATGTCGAGGCATTCAAGGAAAACAAGGAAGGCGAAACGCCAAAGACCGTCCGGGAGATCATGGAGGCGCATCGCGCCAACCCCACCTGCAATTCCTGCCACGGCATCATGGACCCGCTCGGGTTTGCGCTGGAGAATTTCGATACTATCGCGACCTTTCGCACCATGGACCGCTATACGCGAACCAAAATCGACACCAGCGGAAAGCTGGTGGACGGAACGGCTATCAACGGCCCCACCGATCTTCGCAACGCGCTGCTGCGCCGCCCCGAGCAGTTCGCGCAGACTTTCACTGAAAAAATGATGACCTACGCGCTCGGCCGCGGCCTCGAGTATTTCGACATGCCCACCGTCCGCAAGATCGTCAGGGATGCGAAGGCGGACAATTACAAGTTCTCCTCTATTGTGATGGGAATCGTAAAATCGCCGGCGTTCCAGTCGAGCATGGTGGAAGTGACCGGCGTTGAGCCGAACAAGGCCGAGCCGGCCGCCAACCAGAGGCGGCGAAATAGCGTAGCGATTCTCCCTGAAAACGGGCGCGAGCGCCCTGCCGGGCCAGCTACTTCTTTTGCTTAGCCTCTTCCGCGGCGATCAGTTGCGCCACTTTGGAATTGGGGCCCACCGGCTCTACCAGCACGATATGCTTCGAATTCAGCACCGTCATGCTGGGCCCATGCCATTCATTTCCGCGCCGGATCAGAACGCTGTTCACCTGCTTGGTTTGCGGATCGCTGCTCTGTTGCACGTAGTAAACGTCGCGCAGCGTGGGATAATCCGTATCCAGGCCGCTGATCCTGCCGTAGTAGACCAAGCCAGTATCCAGCAGCACGGCCTGGTACGGCGTATCGAAAGTAGGGACTCCGGTGGCTTTCGCCGAGGTAGTGCCGCAACCCGCTGCCGCTACGATCAGGAACGCCGCCAGAATGATTGCCGCGGCCATTCCCGCGGCTCGAAACTTTGTCATTTCAACAAATCCTTTCCTCGTATAGTTCGCCCGCGCACACAAACCCTCCATCGGCACAACCGGGCGTAAAGTTTATGCTACACCAGCAGGCCCAGGCCGCGCTTTACGCAGCCGTCCTCCCGCTTCTCCGCCTTCGATACCACAGCGCCGCCGCGATCACCGTGCCCAGCAGAACCACGCTCTTCGGCTCCGGTACCGGCGGAGCCGTCGCCGGAGCGCCGCACACCGGGTTCGACGTCGAGACCACGCAGAACTCGACATTGTTCGGATTGTACTGGACGATGTATTCGTCGCCCGCGGGCGCCGTCGGGAGATCCAGAGTCGTAAACGTGCCGGAGTAGGCGAAGGGATCGATGAAGGTGAAAACGTCCTGCACCGCCGGCAGGAAGTTGCCCAGGAGCTCGACCTCCAGCGTTCCGCCCAACGTAGCCACGCCGTTGGGGTCGGTATCGGTCAGGACGCCGAAGTTATTCAGCCCCGCGATCAGTTCCAGGAAAGTCCCGTCGTTAGCGCCCGTTGCGCCAGTGAGATTGATGTTGCCGTTCACCGTCAGCGTTCCTGGCGCCACGCCGGTGCCGGGAGCAAGCGTGCCGTCGTTGATCAGATTGCCGGTGATCGTTCCGCCGCTGCCGATTAGCTCCGCGCCGTTGGCGACCCAAACCGTGGTCGCGGTCAGCGATCCATCCACCTGCGCCGTGCCACCGTTGACGAAGAAGTTAGTTGGGTCGATGACGCCGCCTGCGTCGATAGTGGTCGTGCCGGCGTTTTGCGTGTAGTCGCCGGTTCCCATGCTGATCGTGCCGCCGTTCTCAACCGTCACCGTGCCGCTGGTGGTGATGTTGCCGTTGTCCGTGAGCAGGAGGCCGCCGCCCGAAAGGGTGAGCGAGCCGTTTGTCCCGATGGTGACGTTGTTGCCGGTCGTATTCAATTCCGATCCCGCGCCATTAATGAGCACGGATCCCGTCGATCCCACATCGTTGGCGATCAACACCTGGTTACCGCTGGTTAGCAGTCCACCCGCCAGCACACTGATGCTACCCGTCCCGCAACCAACGGCGCACCCGCCGTCGATGATGCCGCCGGTCACCGTCAGACTGGATCCCGCCCCTGTGACCGTGAGTACGCCGTTAGAGCCTGCGAAAATGCCGCCATTGTTCAGAGCTCCGCTGATCGTGCCCGTGCCGCCGCCCTCGATGGTCAGGGTTCCCGTAAAGCCGGATGCCAGGCCGTTATCCAGGAAGCTGTTATCGGTGAGCGTGCCGCCGTTGATCGTGATGCTCGCGTTTTGGAACGTCGAGTTGCCCACGTGCGAGCTGGCGTTGATGGCCAGCGTGTTGCCGGTGTTCACTGTCACGGTTCCATCGTTGTTGAAGTCGCTGTTAAGCAGGATTGTTCCGGTGGTGGGCATAAGCGTGCCCTGGTTGTCGAAGTTCGTGACTCCATAGGTTCCGCCCGAGATCGTCCCGTTGCCGTTAATCGTGCTGGTGCTGACGAAATTCATGTCGGAGGCGAAGGTCAACGCTCCGCCTTGCAGGGTTACGGTTCCCGTTCCGCCTAGGGACCCGACCTTCCCGTTTCGGCTGTCGGTGAGGCTCAGCGTGCCGCCGATACTGATCGTCGAGTTATTCGTGATCGTCGGACCGGCCGGATTGGAGACGGTTAGAATGCCGGAGTTGGAAACCGCGATAGTAGAGGTGTCCAGGTTGTTCAGATTGCCGTTGACCGTCAGGGTCGCGCCACCGCCCGTGCCGTTCATGGTAATCGTGCTGCCGCCCGAATTGATCAGGTTGCCGTTGATGGTCAGCGAGCTTCCGCCGAACGACGTGTTCAGGATGGAGCCGCTGCCGTTGGTGAACGTGCCGCCATTCGGAGTAATCGATTCCGAGGCGCCGTCGAAGATCGAAAGGAAGCCGCCGTTGTTGCCGGTCAGATGCGCCAGAGCGTCGTTGCCCCCCGCGTCCGCAATCTCCGATCCCGCGTTGTTCAGAATGAGGCTGGCGGAGTTGGTGGTGATGTCGAAGGGCAGCTTCAGAATGCCCGCGCCGGTCACGCCCGCCTGCCAGGTGCCGTTGGTAATGGTGCCGCCGGAGAAATTGGTGATGTCGGCGACACCGGTCAAATCCAGCGTGCCGAGATCGGCCGCGATAAAGCCCGATCCGCCGCCCAGGCCGTTCACCGTGAGCGTTCCGGCGGTGATCGTGCCGTTCCCATAGATCTCCGGAGAAACCGTGGACGAATCCACGGTCAGCCCATCTACCACCGTCAGGCTTCCGCCATTCATGGAAAGCGTGCCGTTTTCAACGTTCACCGAATTCACCGTGACGGCGCTATTGAGCGTCAGCGTGTTGCCCGCCGAGTTCAACACCGCCGCATAGTTCGTATTCGGCGGCGTCCCGTTGTTGGGCTCGCACGGTGAGAGAGCGGGTGCGCAAGCCCACCGGGTGGAATCGGTCCAGTTGCCCGAGCCGTTCGACCAGGTGGCGGTTTCGAGGGTTGGGCCGGAGGCCTCGGCCGTCAGAACGATTTCGCCTCCGTTGTAACTGATGCCCCACTTCTGGTTGGTCCCGAAGTTCGGGTCCGTGATGGTGAACGCGCCGCTCTCCGCGCCGCCATAATTCACGATGTCGAAATGGACTCCGTTGGCCGGATCGTAGCCGTTGAGCAGATCGATTGTCAGATCCGCTCCCGCATCGAGCAGCGCGCCGTTGACGACGTTGATGACGCCGAACTGCCCCGCGCCATTTCCGCTGATGGATTCGGTCAGCGTTCCGTTGGATTGCTCGTATCCGTTGGTCGCGGTGAACGGCCCCGAGCCGATGTCGAGCAGCGATCCATTCGCCACGCTCACCGTTCCCGCATTGCTGAGCGAGCCAAGCGTGGCCTTATCGCCTGAAGCCTCCAAGCTCAGTGTGCCGCCGGCGTTGTTGGTAAATGCGCCGCTGACGGTGACGGTGTTATTTCCGGTGTCGCTCGCGGCGTTGCCGGTGAGGAACTGGCCGGAATTACTTACGCTCGCCGCGTTGAGGATGCCGCCGTCCTGGACGTTCACCGTCGAGGTAGCGTCATTGCTCAGGCTGCCATTAACGGTGAGCGTGCCACCGAACGTCGCGTAAATCGCCGAGCTGTTCGAATTGGTGAAGTTGCCGCCCGTGGTAAAGTCGTTGCCAAGCTGCACGTAGAACGAGCCGCCATTGTTGGCGTTGAAACCCGCGAGCGCGTTGTTATTGGCCGCGTCGAGAACCTGCGAACCGGGATTGTTGAGCGCCAATACGGCCGAGTTCGTCACGATGTCGCCCGGCAGTTGCAGAGTGCCCGACTGCGCCCCCAGGCCCACCGCATAGATGCCGCCCGTGAGCGTCCCTCCCGACAGGTTCGTGAAATTGATGCCGGTCACATTCAGCGTGCCACCGAAGGGAGCAAGCCAGCCGGCCGCCGCGACGGTGAGAGATCCCGCGCCAGAGATCGTTCCGAATCCCGAAATAGTTCCAGAGTCGGTCAGAGTCCCGCCCACCGTAAGCGTTCCGCCCTGCATGCTGACGCCGGGGCCGAGGCAGCCGAGCGCCCCGGCCTGGCAGGCTACTGAGACGTCGCCGGTCACGTTGAGCGTCGCGCTCGTACCGATCGCCAGACTCCCGCCATTGACCGCCACCGAATCCACCGTCACGCTTGACGGGTTGCTGCTGGAACCCAGCGTCAGCGTGTTGCCGGGCGAATTCAGCACTGCGTTGTAAATGTAATTCTGATTGTTGTTCGGCACGCACGGCGAGGGGGCGGGCACGCAGCTAAACGCCCCCAGCGTGGTCCAATTGTTCGACGCCGTGCTCCAGGTCGCCGTCACCGGCGTCACGGAACTGCTGAAAGCCTCCAGCACCACGTTGTCGCCGTTGTGGTTATAAAGCACCTCCCATTGCTCGGTCCCGTTGTTGAACAGCGAGTTCTCGACGCTGCCGAACGTGCCCGTCACCGGCGAGCCGGAACTCATGATGGTCAGCTCCGTATTCACCGCCGGGTTGTAGCTTGCCAATTGCAGAATGTCGAGCGTGCTGGAACCGTTCAGCGTAATCGACCCCGCCGAGGTGAATCCGAACTGCCCCGCCGCGCCGCCGAGCAGAATCTCCTCCAACGTGCCGCCTAGCGTCAACGAATTATTGAAAGCGAGCGAAGCGGGCGTAACCACGTTGGTCCCCGGCAGCAGTGTCGCTCCCGAAGCCACGGTGGTGTTGCCGGCTACGGTTCCGCTGCCTTCTAAAGTTCCGCCATCGATGCTGACGCTGGTCGCGGAGAACGTGCCCAAGACGTTGGTCGTGCCGCTGGATTGCGAATAAGGCGCGGAGATCGTGATCGTCTGCCCGCCGTTGGACTGAACGATGGATTGATTGATCACCTGCCCGAATCCCGTAATGGACCCATTGCCTTCCAGCAGGTTTCCGGAGATTGTCAGAGTTTGATCCGCGCCGCCGGTGATGGCGCCGGTTCCGAGCAGCGCAATGGTCCCGGTTCCGGAGATGCTGACCGCGTTGCCATGCCCGTTATCGACGAAATTCAGCGAGCCATTATCGATGTCGATCGTCCCGTTGTTGGTATTGGCCGATGGGCCCGCACTCGCGTTCACGTTCATCGCGCCGCCCGCGTTGATGAAGATGTTCCCCGTGGTCGTGTTGGTGAAGCTGCCCAGGACGTCGTGCGTTCCGTTGAGGTTAATGGTGCCGGTGTTGGTGAGCGTATCGTTCAGGATCGCGCCGGCGGCGATATTGACGGTTCCGTTGTTGGTCAGGGAGCCAAAACTGGCCGAGCTGCCACTAACAAGCCCAATGGTGCCGCCGTTAGTGACCGCGCCGCCGACCGTGACGGAGTCGCCACTGCTGGTCAGGCTCAGCGTGCCGTTGTTGGTGAGCGTGCCATTTATCGTAATCGTGCCGTGGTTCTGCGTTAGAAGTTCCGAGGTCGCGTCGTTGGTCGCGTTGCCGGTCACCGTCAACGTTCCCGTGTTCGACGCCAGCACCGTGCTGTTATTCGAGTTGGTGAGATTGCCGTTAATGGTCAGGGTCGCGCCGTTTGTGGAGTTCAGCGAGGAGCTGTTGTTATTGGTGAAATTCCCGCCGGTTGTGAAGGTCGTATTGACCACCGAGAACGACCCCGCCTGATTGGCGTTGAATCCGGCAAGTGCATTGGCCCCGCCCGCATCCAGGAATTGCGATCCGGCGTTCATCAGGCCGAGAACCGCGGAATTGGTAACGATGTCGCCCGGTAGCTTCAACGTACCGGCCGACGCGCCGCCCGCGATGTAGGAGCCTACGCTGAGCGTGCCGCCCGACAAATTCGTCAGCGCGATGCCGCTAATATCTAGCGTTCCGCCGACCGCTTGAATCCCCACGTTGTTGGTCAGCGATCCGGCGCCGGAAATGGCCCCGTTGCCGATGATGAGGCCGTTATTCGTGAATGCCCCGCCCTCGGACAAAATTCCGCCGGCCATCTGCACCGTGCCGGTGGCGGCGTTGGTGAAGGCCCCGTTATCGGTGAGGGTCGCGCCAGCCCCGATGCTGAGCGTTCCCGCATCGAGCGCTACCGAATTCACCGTCACGCTAGCTGGGTTGCTCGCGCCATTGAGCGTCAGCGTGTTGCCAAGCGAATTCAGGACCACCGTGTATGCGCCGTTGAAGGCGCCGCCGTTGTTCGGCACGCACGGCGAGGGAGCCGGCACGCAGGTGAACGCGCCCAAGGTGGTCCAATTGTTGGAAGCCGTGGACCAGGTCGCCGTCACGGGAGTGACGCCGGTGTTAAAGGCCTCGATTTGGACGTTGTCGCCGCCCTGGTTGTACAGAACGTGCCAATCTTCGCTGCCGCTGTTAAAGATCGCGTTCTGGATGGTGCCGAACGTTCCCGAAACCGGCGAGCCGGAGGTGGCGATGGTCAAGGTCGTCCCCGCCGCCGGGTTGTAGCCGCCCGCTTGCAGAATATCGAGCGTGCTTGAGCCATTCAGAGTCACCGCACCGGCGTTGACGACTCCGAACTGTCCCGCTGCGCCGCCGTTCAGCGTCTCATCCAGTGTTCCGCCGAGCGTCAAGCCGTTACTGAAAGTCAGCGTATTCGAGGGATCAAGGGCCGCGCCGGAAGCGACAGTGGTCGCGCCATTCACTGTTCCTGAGCCTTCAAGCGTCCCCGCGTTGATGCTCACACCGCCGCCGCCGGAGAGCGTGCCCGCGACGGTAGTTGTGCCGCCGGATTGCGTATAGCCGCTGGTCGTAGTGAGGGTAGTTCCCGCCGCGATGCTCACCGTACCGGCGTTGCTGACGCTGCCCGCAGTCAGACTGTCGCCGTTGGCCATGAGGGTCAGCGTGCCGCCAGCATTGTTGGTGAAGGCGCCCGTCACCGTGACAGAGTTGTTCCCCGTGTCCCCGCCAAAACCATTTCCCGTGATGAACTGTCCAGAGTTGTTGACACTGGCCGCGGTCAGCTTGCTGCCGAACTGCACTTCCACTGTCGATGTCCCGTCGTTGGTAAGGCTGCCGCTGACCGTGAGGGAGCCGCCTGGCGCCTCGAACGCGTTGAGCTCAATAGTCGATGCACTGGAGTTTGTAAAATTGCCCGCGGTGGTAAACGAGGCGCCGTTCCCTATTCCGAAAAATCCTCCCTTGTTCGTATTGAAACCGGCCAGCGCATTGGCATTGCCGGCGTCGACGATCTCGGATCCCGCGTTCGTGAGTCCGATTGCTCCGGAGTTCGTCACAATGTCGCCCGGAAGCTTCAAAGTTCCCGCGGTCTCTCCCGCTCCCGCTCCCCAGAGGCCGCCTGTGAGCGTCCCGCCGGAAAGATTCGTGACGTTGATGCCGCTCAGGTCCAGCGTGCCGCCCTGGGCATAAACCCCACCGGCCGCCTGAGTGTTGTTCGTTAGAGATCCAGGCCCGCTGATCGTCCCGTTCCCGAGGATAAAGACGCCGTTGCTCACGGACAACGAGCCACCAACGGATACCGTTCCCCCCGCCATCTGCAGGGTCGTGCCCGAGCTCGTCGCGATGCCGCCGGTGGTGGTCAGGTTTCCCCCCGCGTTCACCGCCAGCGTGCCGTCGGTGATCGTCAACCAGCTCACTGTTTCGGGGGTGTTCAGCGTCAGCGTATTGCCGCCGGAATTGAGCACCACCGTGAAAACGTCGTTCTGTGCGCCGCCGTTGTTCGGCACGCACGGAGACGGACCCGGCACGCAGGTAAAGGCGCCCAGAGTGGTCCAATTGTTCGAAGCCGTCGACCAGGTCGCGGTCACGGGGGTGACGCCGGTATTGAAGGCCTGGAGCTCGACATTGTCGCCGCCCTGGTTGTAGAGGACGTGCCAGTCTTCGGTGCCGCTGTTGAAGGTCGCGTTCTGGATCGTGCCGAAGGTTCCCGTTATCGGCGAACCGGCCGTGGCGATGGTCAGCGTCGTTCCCGCAGCGGGATTGTAGGTTCCGGATTGCAAGATGTCCAGCACGCTCGACCCGTTCAGCGTGAGCGTGGTCGCGACATTGGTAAGCCCAAACTGCCCCGCCGCGCCGCCGTTTACCACCTCTTCCAACGTGCCGCTGATGGTGAGGGGGTCGAAGCTGAGCGTACCGGGGGTTGTGTTGTTCGTACCGGGCAGCAGGGTCCCGTTCACACCGATGGTGGCGTTGCCGTTCACCGTTCCCGTGCCTTGGAGGGTGCCGCCGGTGATGTTCGCGCCGCCGGAGAGGGTCCCGTTTACCGTAGTCGTTCCAGCGCTTTGTGTATAGCCGGTGGTCGTCGTGAGACTCGTGCCGGACGCGATGCTCAACGTGCCGGCGTTGCTGACGCTACCCGCGGTCAGGCTGTCGCCGGCGGCCATGAGGGTCAACGTGCCACCTGGGTTGTTGGTGAACAAGCCCGCGACCGCGACCTTGTTATTGCCGGTATCGGCGGCGGCGTTGCCGGTGAGGAACTGGCCAGAATTGTTGACCGTCGTCGCGGTCAGCGTGCTCCCGTTCTGCACCTGCACGGTGGAAGAGCCGTCGTTGGTCAGATTGCCATTGATGGTCAGCGTGCCGTTACTGTCCGGCCAAAGCGTTGAACCGTTGGCATTCGTGAAGTTTCCACCCGTCGTGAACGTGTTGCCAAGCTGAACAATGAACGTCCCGCCCTGATTGGCGTTGAATCCCGCCAAGGCATTGCCGCCCGCGGCGTTCAGAATCTGGGACCCCGGATTGTTGAGAGCGATTTCTGCCGAGTTCGTGACGATATTGCCCGGAAGCTTTAAAGTGCCCGACTGCGCTCCTGCGCCCACCGCGTAGATGCCGGCCGTGAGCGTCCCATTCGAGAGGTTGGTGAGGTTGGTGCCGCTTACGTCCAGCACGCCCCCCGAGGGAAAGAGCCAGCCGCCTGCCGCGACGGTGAGGGACCCCGCGCCGGAGACAGTTCCAAAGCCGCTGAGGAGCCCGGCGTCGGTTATCGCGCCCCCCACCGAAATCGTTCCGCCGTGCAGACTAACACCCCCGCCCAGGCAGGGGAGTATCCCGGCCTGGCAGGCTATGCTGACGTTCCCATCCACCGTTAGATCCCCGCTCGGCTGCACGGCCAGCGTTCCGTTCGTGACGGTGACCGAATTTACGGTCTCAGCCGTGTTCAAGGTCAGGATGTTGCCGGAGGAGTTCAGAATCGCGTCGTAGATCGTGCCGGTGGGTGTGCCGTTATTCGGGATGCAGCCGCCCAGAACAGGTACAGGGCAGCTCCAGCTTGCGGCGTTATTCCAGTTGGCGGAAGCGCTATTCCAGGTCGCTTCGATATTGCCGACGGAGCTCGCCAGCAGCGCGAAATTGTTGCCTTGCTGGATCGGCGTCCACTGCTCCAGACCGTTGTTGAAACTGTTGCCGGTGATGGCCCCGCCGCTGGTGGTGAGCCCTCCCGGGCTGGTGAGGAACGTCAGCTCGGTTCCAACCGGAATTACGGTGCTGCCGTTCGCGATTCCGGCGGATTGTATGAGAGCGAGAGTCGTGTTGGTAGCGCTCGTTCCGCCGCTCGCCACGTTTAGGACACCGAACTGGCCCGCTGCCGTCCCGTTGATAATTTCGTTCAGGGTCGATCCGGCGTTGAAGGTAGCCCCGCCATTGATGGTCAGCGTGCCGGGTATCAACGAACCGAGCGCTCCGGGCGTGACCGTCGCGCCGCTACCGGCACTCAAGCCGCCATTGATGGTCCCGAAGCCTTGGAGAAACCCGCCGGTCATGCTGACGCCCGTGCCCGCCGAAAGAGTTCCGTTAACATCGGTCGTCCCTCCAGACTGCGCGTACTGATCCACAGTAGTGATCGCCGTACCGGCGCTGATAGCCAGCGCGCCGCGCTGCAACTGCACGCCCTGCACCGTGATGCTGGAGGGATTGTCGGTGCTGGCGAGCGTCATAGTGTTGCCGGGCGAGTCGAGCACGGCCTGATAGTTGACGCCTACCGGAGCCCCGTTATTCGGCACGCATCCGCCCACGATGGGGATCGAGCAGGACCAATTGGTGCTCCCGCTGTTATTCGTGGTCCAGTTGCCGGAAGCGCCGTTCCACGTCGCGGTGACATTTCCCGTGCCGCCCGCCGTCAGCACCTCGGCATCGCCCACTTTCGAAATGCTCCAGACCCCCAGGCCGTTGTCGAAGTTGATGTTGCCGGTGACCTCGGCGTTGGTGAACACGCCGGAGTAGCTGCCGGCGGTCGCGATGGTGAGCTGCGTGCCCAGCGGAATGGGTGTCGCTCCATCCAATACGCCCGCCGACTCGATCAGGTTCAGAGACGCGCCGGCATTGATCGTGAGCGCGCCGCTGACGTTGGTCACGCCGAATTGCCCGGCGGGAGCTCCGTTGATGGTTTCTTTCAAGGTCGAGCCGCCGGCCAAGGTGAGCGCGCCGGTGAAACTGAGCGTTCCTGGCGTTCCCGCGCCGTCGCCGGGCTGGAGGAACGCGCCGCTGGCGATCGTGGTTTGCGGCGAGGTTACGGTTCCACCGCCTTGGAGGGTGCCGGCGTTGATGTTCACGTTGGCAGCCGTCAGCCCGCCGTCGATCTGTGTGGTTCCGGCGGTTTGGTTGTAGGTCCCGGCTCCGGTATTGATCGAGAGCGTGCTTACCTGCCCCACCGTCACATTGCCGGAGTTGGCGAGATTGCCGGTAGTGTTGAAGTTATAACCGCCTTCAATGGTCAGGCCGCCGGAATTGCTGGCCAGCGGCGCGAGCGCGTTGTGGCTGCCCGCATCCACCAGCAGCGTGTTCGCATTTGGTCCGTTCAGGACGATGTTGGCGGCGTTGTTCACGATCTCGCCCGCGGCGTTATTCCCGAGCGGATCGAGCTGCAAGGTCGCCGTCTGCCCCGCCGCGCCATTCACGACGTAAGTTCCACCGGTCAGCGTGTTGCCGGCGAAGTTGGGGAAGGCAATGTTGGTCACGGTAAGGGTCGCGCCGGCATTCGCCTGGAGCGTGCCGCCGGTGTTGTTGAGACCGCCTGTACCGTTGATGGTCAGGGTCTTCCCGGCCACATTGGCGAGGATCGTACCCTGGTTCGCCACCGTCAGGCCACCACCGTTGCCGATGGTTCCGTACCCCGCGATGGTGCTCTTATTGGTCAGCGTCAGTCCGGCGGAGTTCTGTTCGATGATCGCGGTGCCGCCGGCGGTGGTGGAGAGATTCAATACCCCCGTCCCGTTTAGCATCGTGCTCGCGTTCAATCCGAGGATGCTGTTGTTGCCCCCCGCCGTGAGATCGATCGTTCCGTTGTTGGCGATGCTCCCCAGCGTGTAGAGATAGCTGTTGTTGCCGTTGGTGTAGACCGCTCCGGGAGCAATCGTCAAGGCCCCGTGCGTCGATCCGTCCAGCACGGCGACGCCGAACCCCGCCGCCGAGGTGCCCAGTGTCCCGTTCAACGTGCCGCCCTGGATCGTCGTGTTGGTCCCCTCCAGAAATTGATCGGGAGCTCCGAATGTCACCGTGCCGCCGCCGGCGCCCGTGATGTTGCCGCCCGAGTTGTTCACCGTCGTGTCGACAACCTCTCCGCCGATCGCCAGGTTCTGGCCCGAGACGTTGCCCAGGATCGTGCCCTGGTTCACTACCGTAAACCCACCGCTGCCCCCGATGAATCCCGCGCCCTGGATCGTCGCCTGGTTGGTGAGCGTCAAGTTGGCGGACGCGCCGGTGATCTGCCCGTTGCCGGAAAGCGTCACCGAGCCCGAGCCGCTAAATGTCGTATTCGTGCTGAGCTCCAGAGTCCCGGCCAGATTGATGGTCCCGTTCGTGACGACGCTCCCCTTGGTGAACAGCGTGCTGCCGGCGGGATCAGTGTAGGTACCCGAGGAGATCGTGACGGCCCCGTTGGTTTGGCCATCCAGCGTGGCACTGCTGCCCGGTTGGGTCTCCACCGTTCCACTCAGAGTCGTGGTTCCCTGGATCACCGCGCCGCCGCCGAACTCCACGAGGCTCCCGTTGCTGTTGTCGGTAGAGATGCTGCTGCCCAACGAGTTATTGACCGTACTGCCGCTGACCAGAAGGACGCCGCCATTGGTGGCTTCGAGCGTCCCGGAGTTGGTAATGCCTCCCGTCCCGTTCAGGGTCAGCGTCTTGCCGGACGTGTTCGCGTCAATCGTTCCCTGGTTGCTCAGGGCCAGTCCACCGCCATTGCCGATGGTCCCGAATCCCTGGATGGTGCTCTGATTGGTCAGCGTCAGGCCGGCGAAGTTCTGCTCGATGATGGCCGTGGCGCCGCCGGTGGTGGAGAGATTCAACACCCCCGAGCCGCTAAGCGTCGTGCTCGCGTTTAATCCGAGAATGCTGTTGTTGCCGGCCGCCGTGATATTGATCGTTCCGTCGTTGACGACGCTCCCCAGCGTGTACAGATAGCTGTTGTTGCCGTTGGTGTACGTGGTTCCCGGGGACAGCGTCAAAGCCCCTTGAGTCGATCCGTCCAGGACGGCGACAGCGAACCCCGCCGCGGAGGTGCCTAGTGTGCCGTTCAACGTGCCGCCCTGGATAGTCGTGTTCGTCCCCTCCAGGAATTGATCGGGAGCCCCGAATGTCACCGTACCCCCGCCGGCGCCCGTAATATTGCCGGCCGAGTTGTTCACGGTCGTGTCGACAACCTCCCCGCCAATCGCCAGGTTCTGGCCCGAGACATTGGCCAGTATCGTGCCCTGATTGATTACCGTAAAGTTTGAACTGCCGCCGATGAATCCCGCTCCCTGGATCGTGTTCGTGCTTCCATTGGTGAGCGTCAAGTTGGCGGCCGCGCCGGTGATTTGCCCGTTGCCGGAGAGCGTCACCGAGCCCGAGCCGCTAAATGTCGTATTCGCGCTGAGCTCCAGCGTCCCGGCCAGATTGATGGTCCCGCTGTTCGCGAGGCTTCCCTTCGTGAACAGCGTGCTGCCCGCGCTGTCTGTGTAGGTTCCCGAAAAGGTGACTGCGCCGGCTGTCTGGCCGTCCAAGGTGGCGCTGCTGCCCGGCTGGGTCTCCACAGTTCCGGTCAACGTCGTCGTTCCCTGGATCACCGCGCCGCCCCCGAACTCCACGAGGCTGCCGTTGCCGTTGTCGGTAGAGATGCTGCTGCCCGCCGAGTTGTTGACCGTAATGCCGCTGACCAGAAGGACGCCCCCATTGGTCGCTTCGAGCGTTCCCGCGTTGGTGATGCCGCCCGTCCCGTTCAGGGTCAGGGTTTTGCCGTTTACACTGGCATCGATCACTCCCGAAGCCGCGTTGGCCACCGCCAGCTCACCGCCATTGCCGATCGTCCCGTATCCCTGGATTGTGCTCTGATTGGTCAGCGTCAGTCCGGCGGAGTTCTGCTCGATGAACGCCGTGCCACCGGCGGTGGTGGAGAGATTCAATACCCCCGTCCCGCTCAGCGTAGTGCTCGCATTTAATGCCAGAATGCTGTTGTTGCCGCCCGCGGTGAGATCGAGGGTTCCGTTGTTGACGATGCTCCCCAGCGTGTACAGATAGCTGTTGTTGCCGTTGGTGTACGTGCTTCCCGCCGCGAGCGTCAAGGCCCCGTGGGTCGATCCATCCAGGACGGCGACGGCGAACCCCGCCGCGGAGGTGCCTAGTGTGCCGTTCAACGTGCCGCCCTGGATAGTCGTGTTCGTCCCCTCCAGGAATTGATCGGGGGCGCCGAATGTCACCGTGCCCCCGCCGTTTCCCGTAATATTGCCGCCCAGGTTGTTCACGGTCGTGTCGACAACCTCTCCGCCGATCGCCAGATTCTGGCCCGAGACGTTGGCCAGGATCGTGCCCTGATTCATTACCGTAAAGTTTG
>DATDGT010000100.1:0-32093 GCA_036521975.1 Bryobacteraceae bacterium | reverse complement strand
TGTAGGGGACTTGCACCCCCAATCGATCATTCGTGTCCAACACACTCGGCCTCGCTTCGCTCGTCCTCCCTACGTTCAGCGGCAGGCAAGACCGTGGGAGAAGCCGAAGATATTCCGTTCTTCTTCACATTGATTCCTGTTCTCGCCGTGCTCAGTAATTAGGACCAGGAGAACTGTCTCATCAATATTGGCACGGAGGGCTCGCTATTCGGCGATCACTATGTGCATGGCCCAGAGGGCGTCGGCTTCTATACGCGGCTCAAGACCGTTACGGCCCGCTGGGATTCACAAGGGAGCTGACCTCCACTTTCCAACGTTGGGGTGACTAGCCGTTTGGTTCGGGCGTCATAAACGGTTTCGATCAGACCCATCCGGCTTTTCGTTTGACATTTTTTGACAGCTTTTTGACAACCTTGCACAATTTCAGCACCCTTGCTATAATGCTGTGAAAACTTTGTAAGGTTGCAAAAACCCCCAATCTCTCTTCGAAAGGAGTCTACGGATGCGATTCCGCCTGCGCCGCCTCTTGCTGGTTCTTCTTTCGCTCGGCGTCCCGGCTTTTTGCCAGAATGCCACGGGCCGTATCACTGGAGTTGTTACCGATCCCGGCAGAGCTGTTGTGGCAGGAGCCAAAGTTACTGTCGTGAACACGGCTACGGGCGTTCCTTCGGAGACAATTACGGGGCCCGACGGTGTGTACCAGGTGCCGGAACTACCGATCGGCACTTACAACGTGACCGTCGAACAGCAGGGCTTTGCGAAGGCAGTAATGAGCTCCAGCGAGTTAACCATTAACCAAACTCTTCGTGTTGACGTCAGACTACAACTCGGCAGCGTAACGGAGAGTATCGCGGTCGAAGCCCAGGCTGCGCAGGTTGAAACCGTAAGTCCCACGCTTGGGGGTACGGTCACGGGGGCTCCGATACAGGATCTACCGCTCAACGGCCGGAATACACTGGATCTGGCGCTGACACAGCCGGGCGTCGTTCCGTCGCCCGTGCAGTCGACGGTGGCCGGCACCTGGACGGTCGCCGGCGGCCGGCCCGATGAAGTCGCATTTCTTCTAGACGGCGGCAACAACAATAACGTGGTGTATAACGGCGTCACGTTGGATCCCAACCCCGACATGATCGCGGAGTTCAGAATTCTGGCCAACAATTACACGTCGGAATACGGCCACAGCGGCGGCGGAGTGGTCAGCGTCGTAACGAAGTCCGGCACGAACCAACTCCATGGCAGTCTGTACGACTACCTCCGGAACACGGATTTGAACGCCAACGACTACTTCCTGAACGCGACCAATCAGCCGCGCGCGATTCTGAACCGCAATCAGTTCGGAGGCACGTTTGGAGGTCCGGTTGTGATTCCGAAAGTGATCAACGGCCGCAATAAACTGTTTTACTATTTCGGCTATCAGGGGCAGCGGCAGACCGGCACGCAGATCGGCTCGGCCACGACGGTCTTTACACCCGCGGAACTGCAGGGTAATTTCTCTCAGGCCGTGAAAGGCGGGCCCGATCCCAAGGTTGCGAGCTTTCTGGCAGCCAATCCTTGGTATCAGGGGAATTCGCAACTGGCGGCCCAGGCCATAATCGATCCGGCCAGAATCGATCCCGTGGCGCAGAGCTACATCAAGGCAGGTTTGATCCCGACCTCACCGACCGGGATTCTTGTCCCCACGGGCAGCGCAACGAATAACGCCGATGAATACACAGGCAAGGTCGACTATTATCTTTCGCAAAAGGATCGCTTTTCGCTGACGCTGGGCTACAATTCGAATCCGCAGATTAATCCCTTTGGGAGTGGTCTGCCAGGCTTTCCCGTCAGCACTCTGCTCCGCGAAAAATTCGGAAATGTGACGTACCTACACACCTTCAGTCCAACAATGCTCAACGAGGCGCACATCACCGCTCAGCATTACGACAATTTCAAGAACAACCCGGCGGCAAATCTGCCGACGTTCCAACAGCTCGGCATTAACATCAACTCCGATGGCGCGACCGGGCCCTCCTATCTGTCTTTTTCGAGTGGCGGAACACTCGGATTCAACGTTAACGATGGCAAGGTCGCCGACACCACTTACAGCTACACCGACACACTAACGTGGATTCGTGGCAAGCAAGCCTGGAAGGCGGGAGCCTCTTTCGCTGCGCTGGAGAACAACGCGTTCTTTCTCTACGACACCGACGGCACGTTCACCTTCAACTCCACTTACGCGGGCGGCTCGGGAAACGATCTGGCCGATTTTCAGCTGGGCCTTCCCAGCAACTTTGGCGAGCTCCCCGGCGCTCACAGTAACGTGCGGGACAAGGAAACCGGCCTTTTCATTCAGGACGAGTGGAAAGCGACAAGCCGCGTGACGCTGACGATCGGGCTGCGGTACGAGTACAATTCGCCGATCACCGATCCGTTTCACCGAACCTTCAGCTTCATTTCCGGTGTTCAATCGAAGGTATTTGTGAACGCTCCCCTGGGTCTCGTTTTCCCTGGAGACCCGGGCGCTCCGACAGGCCAATATTTTCCCGACAAAGACAATTTTGCGCCGCGCTTCGGCTTCGCCTTCGATCCTTTCGGCAAAGGTAGAACGGCGATTCGCGGAGGCTTTGGCGTATTCTATGACGCGTTGCGGGGAGAGCAGGATCAATGGAACAACGGCGCCCCGCCCTTCTATTCGAACACCGCCATCATTAATTCCCGCACCGGAACCGTGAATGGGCCATTAGACTATCTTTCCAACCCGTACCTGGCGGCCGGTCAGGTGGATCCGTTCCCGTCAACTCCACCGCATTCGACACTGAATTTTGCCGCGGCTGGGTTGCTTCCCTTTGGTCCGGGAATTGGCGCCTGGATCAATCCACACCTGCGCACCCCTTATGTCTATCAATACAACCTGAGCGTCCAGCAGCAACTTGGCGGGAACTTCGTCGCCGAGGTGGGCTACATAGGAAACAACTCTCGCCGCCTGCTCGATTACATGGACGAGGATCCGGATATCATCGGGACGACCACACGGTTGTGGAATACATATCCCGGCGTGGCCCCGCAATCCTATCGTTCCGCTCTGACGGTGGACAACATCGGCCACTCCAATTACAACGGTCTGGTGTCGAGCCTGACGAAGCGCTTGAGCGACATGCGTAGAATCGGCTCGGTGTTCTTCACGGTTGGGTACACGTGGAGCCACGCCATCGACAACGCATCCGGGTGGCAGGAGACAACTTCGACCGTGCCGTACTACAACCACGATGCGCTCCTCGGGAACTCCGACTTCGATATCAGGCAACGCTTTGTTCTGAGCGGAGGCTGGGAGCTCCCGTTTGCTAAGGCCTGGTCGAGCGGCCCCAAATGGCTCACCTCCGGATGGAGTCTGTATCCAAATCTTTACAGCCCAGAGCGGCCGGCCGTTCAACATCACGGCAGGGGTGCGCGCCACCAGCCTCTTCGCGCCAGGCCCCGCCGGAGACGGCGATCCGGGACTCGTAAAACCGAACCTGACCGTTTCATCAGTACAGTTGTTTCCGGCCTCGATGGTTCAGCAATTCAATGGCAAAACCGGGCACTTTTACTTCAACCCTGCCGATTTCAGCGTGCCCTCGATCTGGCTGAGCTCGACCTATGTGCCAACCGCCAGCGAGGCAACGGAAGGGAGCTTCCCGCGGAATTCCCTGATTGGGCCGGGGCTTACGGATTTCGACATTGCACTCGAGAAGCGGACCAAGCTTTTCGGTGAGCGACTCAATGCAGTGTTTCGGGCGGAGTTCTTTAACGTCCTGAACCACACCAACTACAATCTGCCGACCACTTCGTATACGTCGGGCACATTCGGCCAGATCACCTCGGACGTTTCGTCGCGAATCGGACAATTGGCGTTGCGCCTCATGTTCTAGGATAATCGGGCTGGTGGACAATTCTGGGAAAACAACGAGCGTGATCCGAACGATTCTCTTGCTGCTGGGGATCCTATCCTGCATCCGCGCACAGGTGGCGCCGCAAGACGCTTCGCAAAGGGGCCAGCCATCGCAGTACCCCGAGCAGGCACGGTCCGTTGTCGTTTCGCGTGAAGGAATCGTAGCGGCCAGCCAGACCCTCGCATCGCAAGCTGGAGCGGCGATCCTAGACAAAGGCGGAACGGCGGTAGACGCAGCGATCGCGGCCAACGCCGTGCTCGGAGTCACGGAGCCGGTCACCAACGGTATCGGAGGCGATCTGCTCGCCATTGTCTACGAAGCGAAGACGGGCAAACTTTACGGGCTGAACGCAACCGGGTGGGCCCCCGCGGGACTCAGCCTCTCCACTCTTGGGCCAAAAGGAATCCACGGTAAACCGCCGGCACACAGTATCCACGATGTCACCGTGCCTGGAGCCGTTGCGGGCTGGGCGGCGCTGCATCAGAAATTCGGAAAGATTTCCTTGGCGGATCTTCTGGCTCCTGCCATCTACTATGCCGGTGAAGGCTTCCCTGTTCAGGAACGCATGGCGCGCCTATGGAACCAGTTTGGCAACCGTCTGAAGGATGTGCCCGGCTTCAGCCAGACTTTCCTGCCTGGCGGCAAGGCGCCCGCTCCGGGCGAGGTCTTCCGCAACTCCGGCTTGGCCGAGAGCCTAAGGCTCATCGCCGCACACGGGAGGGATGGTTTCTACAAAGGTCCGCTGGCCAAGCGAATCGTGGATTACTCCGAATCGCTCGGCGGCACCATGACCCTCGGCGATCTGGAAGAATTCCAACCGCAATGGGTTGAACCGATCTCAACGACGTACCGAGGCTGGAAGATCGTGGAATTGCCCCCCAGCTCGATCGGCATTGCGGCGCTCTCCATGCTCAACATCATGGAGCGATTTCCGCTTGCGGAGTACGGCCACAATAGCGCGCGAGCGTTGCATGTGATGATCGAGGCGAAGAAGCTAGCCTACGCAGACTTGGCGAGATACGATGGCGATTCGGATCTGTCTCAGAGCCAAACGAGCGCGCTGATTTCAAAACAACTCGGTGAACAGCGGGCCAAACTGATCGACCCGGAACAAGCTCGCTGCCAGGTGCTGCCATCGGACCTGACCGAAAAGCTCAACGCGACCGGCAAAGACACCACCTATCTCTCAGTTATCGACAAAGATGGCAATATCGTCTCGCTGATACAGAGCGTCTACAACGAATTCGGAACCGGACTGGTGGTTCCGGGAGCCGGATTCCCGCTGCACGATCGCGGTGCGCTTTTCGACTTCGAGCCCGGCAAGCCCAATACGATCGGACCTCACAAGCGGCCAGTAACGACGCTGATCCCGGCATATATGGAGAGGGGCGACGTTAGGATTGGATTTGGAATCATGGGCGGGTTCAACCAAGCTCAGGCACATGCCCAGTTCGTGTCTAATATCGTTGACTTCGGCTTCAACATACAGGCTGCATTGGAAGCGCCCCGGTTCACCAAGTTGAATTTCGACGGTTGCGATGTCCAGTTGGAGTCGGGCATCCCCGAGGGCACGCGAAGCGAGCTAGCCAGGCTCGGGCACCAGCTCCGAGTGTTGCCGCCATTTTCCTACGCCATGGGACGAGGAAACGCAGTGATGTCGAATGACGCCGGCGTACATTCCGGGGCATCGGACCCGAGAGGAGATGGAGAGGCAGTGCCGCAAACGCCGCCCATCAGGGAACTCCACCGGTGACTATTCCCGGCAACCTAGCAGATGGTCCAACATGAAGGAAGGAAAACGATGAGGTTGATCTTGGTGCTTCTGAATTACGCGCTCGCGCGCAAGAAGGCTCAACAGCAATAAGCGTGTTCTCCGACCGCGAACTCGGAATGGACCGGGCCATCACCTGGCGGGACTTCGTGAATGGAATGGCGGTCGCCATCGGTGCGCTGGGCACTGCGCAAAACGTCTCTGCGCAATCTCCCGCCAATTATCCGCCAGAGCGAACCGGGATGCGCGGCAGCCATGCGGGTTCATTTGAAGCGGTTCATGCTCTCCGCGATGGCACGTTTTGAGAATGCCGGCCCGGTAGTCGATACACAAGAAGAATATGACCTCATCGTTGTGGGCGCTGGCATCAGCGGCTTGGCCGCTGCGCATTTCTTTCGTGCCAAAGCCGGCAATGCGGCCCGCATTCTGATTCTGGAAAACCCATGATGATTTCGGCGGCCACGCCAAACGTTTGAGTGCCGCCGCAAAAGCAGGTGCGCTTCAGAGGCCCGATGAGCAATGGAATCATGAGATTCCAAGGGTCCAATTGACGCCTCAGTTTTTGTTGCCCTACCGAGTCCCGCTGTTGCCAGTTCGGCATCCTCACCCACCCGCCGTAACTCATTGATATCGCGGCTTCGAGTTTTGACACAGTTCGTGATCCTCGATCGCGTTTTGTCACGGTTTTGGCACGCTACCGGGGGAGATGCCCTTGCATAGCTTCCAAAAGAAATTTAGAATCAAAGAGGTAGGAAGTCGGGACGTGGCGCAGCCTGGTAGCGCACCTGCCTTGGGCGCAGGGGGCCGGGAGTTCAAATCTCCCCGTCCCGACCAACACCGATGTCAAACTTTGATGCAATCCTCGTGCCCGGAGGCGGCGTTCGAGAGGAAGGCAGGTTGCCTTCATGGGTGGAACGCCGCTTTGATCGCGCGATCGAGCGGTTCGATGGTGAGTACATCATCGCCCTGAGCGCGGGAACGACGCATCGGCCTCCGCCGATCGACACCAATGGTTTCCCGCTTTTGGAGTCCACGGCGGCGGCGCGATACCTGATCGAGGCGGGAATACCCAAGAAGTCTATCCTCACCGAAACCTGTTCCTACGATACGATCGGGAACGCTTTCTTTTCACGCATCATTCATGTTGAGCCCGCGCTGCTGCGGCGGCTACTGGTGATTACATCCGACTTTCACTTGCCAAGGTCGCGGCTGGTCTTCGAATGGATTTACGGATTAGAGCCCAGGCCTATCGACTACATCCTCCAATTTGAGGGCGTTGCGGATCCATCGATGGACCCGGCCGTGTTATCGGAGCGCAGGCGCAAAGAACAGACCAGTGTTGAGCGGCTATCCGCGATCATGCGCCAGATCCTTACCATGGAGCGACTACACCGATGGATCTTCACGGAGCACGACGCGTATTCCGCCGGCATGCCAGGATTTACCGGGAGTCTCGCGGCCCAGGGGCTTCGATCGTCTTACTAGCCCGCAAAGAGCGCGCGGGCGAGCATTGCGGGCAAAATGCGCGGTTAGATAGAATGACTGATCGAAGGAGCCGATTCCCGCGAGACTGAAACTGATCGCTTTCTCCACCTTCGCAGCGGCTTTGCTTTTGGCGGCGGCGCCCGCTTGGGCCCACCATTCCTTCGCGGCAGAATACGACAGGAAGCACGTAATAAAGCTGACCGGCGCCGTGACCCGTGTCGACTGGAGCAATCCCCACGTCCACTTCTATATCGACGTAAAAGACCCGGAGTCGGGCAGAGTAACCAATTGGGCGTTTGAAATGGCGGCTCCCGCCGCGCTTCAGAAGAGCGGATGGAAGCGCAACACGATGACGGTCGGCGAGGTGGTGATCGTAGATGGAACTCGCGCCAAGGATGGAGGCTCGCACGGCAACGCGCGCGCGGTAACGCTGGCGAGCACGGGGCACAGGTTGGGGGCCGCGTCGAGCCAGGGCTATCCGGCTGGAGGCCGCTAAGGCTTTGCAAAGACATGGGCCATTCAATAGGGCACTGGGGACAACAGCCGCGACATCGATCACCTTGTAGGACAGTAAGATGCTGACAAGACTTAAACTTGCGGCTTATCTGATCGTGCTCGCCCCCTTGATCGTCCCAAGAGCAACGTCGGCTCAGGAGGGGCACCCCTGGTCGGCTCCTGGCATGGGAATTGGAGGCCTAACGCGAAGGATCGCACCGACGTGACCTTCATCCTGAACTACGACGCCGGCATGATCAACCCCGGCTCCGACGTGGCCCGCCTCCAAAAGGCGACCCTGGACGCGAGCAATTGGGGCGTCCACTTCGAAGCGGACATGAAAGATCGTTCGGGAAAAATGGCTCACGTGATCGTGGACGGCAAGATCGAGAACGTAACAGCCAAGACCCGGAAAATCATCGGCACATGGACGCAGGGCGGCGTCACAGGGGACTTTGAGGTCACCAGTGACGATTAACCGGGCCGCACAGCCGGAGGCGTCGTGCGGATCAGACGGAGGCCGCGCCTAATCCCGGGTTAGTTTAAAATCGCCTTTGACCGATCCCTGGGTCCAAGAACCGGTAATCGTGCGATTGTACGAGCCGACATTATCCAGCTTGCCGTCCGCGACGATGTGCACCGGATTGCCGGCCTGATCCTTCCCGTCAGCCTCAAAATGCACCGTCCACTTGCTGGCATCGAGAGTGGCCGTTGCAAGAGGAATCGACTTGGGACCGGGATTAATCATGCCGGTCACGCTCTTGGCATCCCACTTCATGTAAAGCACCAGGCGATTCCTTTGAGAAGCGGAAGGGCCCCAGTCGCCGTGCCAAGTGCCAGTCAGCGGATGCCCCTCCTGGCCGGCGAGCGGCACGATCAACCCCAAAAATCCCAAAAGAATAAACCCGAATCCTCTTCGCTGCATAGTCCTTACGTGTACCATTCTGCCATCCCGCTGTCAAGAGCCGGACTCGCGTGGCCGGACTCGCCACGCTCGCGACGGGTTAGGAGATCCGAGCGTAGCGATACGCCAACTGAGCCGCGACCGCCAGGGAGCGGTCGCACCGCGGACGGATTACGGCCTCACGGACGAGGGTGAGCGGAAGCTGCCGGTTTGAGGAGCCGGGCCAAGCGCGGGTAGACCTTGATTGCATTGCCTTCGAAGATGCGATAGCGGTCCTCTTCGGTGAGCCACGCGCAGGCGTCGATGTAGCGCTTGGTGTCGTCGTAAAAGTGGCCGGTGCGGGGATCGATCCCTCGTACCGCGCCCACCATTTCGCTTCCGAACAGGATGTTCGATACCGGCACCACCTTCAGCAGAAGCTCGATTCCGGGAAGGTGATAAACGCAGGTGTCGAAGAAAACGTTGTTGAGCAACGCTTCTTCAATGGGCGGCCGTTTCAAATCCTGAGCCAGTCCGCGATAGCGGCCCCAGTGAAACGGAACGGCTCCGCCGCCGTGCGGAATGATAAAACGCAGCGTGGGGAAATCTTTGAATAGGTCGGCAGTGAGGAATTGCATAAACGCCGTTGTGTCGGCGTTGATGTAGTGCGCGCCGGTGGCGTGGAAGTTGGGGTTGCAGGAGGCGCTCACGTGCACCATGGCGGGAACGTCCAGTTCCACCAGTTTTTCGTAAAGCGGGTACCACCAGCGGTCGGTGAGTGGAGGGGAATTCCAGTGGCCGCCGGAAGGATCCGGATTCAGGTTGCATCCGATGAAGGCCAGATCGTTGACGCAGCGCTCCAGCTCCTCGATGCAAGTTTCGGGCTTGGCGCCCGGCGATTGCGGCAACATACAAACGGGGGCGAAATTGTTCGGATAGAGCGTGCAGACGCGATGAATCAGGTCGTTGGATAGCCGCGACCATTCGAGGCTGGTTTCGAAATTGCCGATGTGATGCGCCATAGTGGAGGCGCGGGGCGAAAAAATAGTGAGGTCGGCGCCGCGCTCGCGCTGTAGCTTGAGCTGCGCCTTTTCGAGACTCTCGCGGATCTGATCGTCGCTGACTTTTGGGCCCTGGGCGGGATGCAACTCCGGGTTTTCCAGCGCCGCGATCTGGCTCTTACGCCAATCCTCGACTTGCTTGGGGGCAGTGGTGTAATGACCGTGGCAATCGACGATCATGAGACTAAGTTCTCCGGATTGGTCACCGCCATGCGGCGCACCTCGGCTTTGGTGAATCCGGCTTCCAGCGTCTTCTGCGCGAACATGGCGAAACCCTCGGCCACGCCGGGATTGATGGTCTGGCCAAGGTCGGTGGAAAGAATCACGCGCTCCGGCCCCACTTTCCGGACGGCTTCGAAGTACACATCCCAGGGAGCTTTTCGCGTATACATGGTCGTGAAGCAATGTTCGATGATCGCTCCCATGCCGGCCAGCTCGACTTGCTCTTGAGGCGTCAGGTTCTGGGAAGGAAATTCGGCGTGCGTCACCAGAACTCGTTTCAGGCCCATTTCCTTCGCGGTCTTGACCAGCCCGAAAATCTCTTTCCGGCCCAGGTGGCCGGTGGCAAGAATCATGTCGTGCTTGGCGATCCGTTCCAGGCACCGGCGCGCGGCCGCGTTCACGTTTCCGTTCTCATCCAGAACGGTGAGGGGCGGCGGCGAAATTCCTTCAGCGGAAAGCGAGCGTTGAATTTCGGCCCAAAACGGCAGTTTGACGTTTGTGCCTCCCACGCGGCCGGCGGTCTCGTTTTCCGCGTCCACCGTGGGCATCCACACGATTTTGTTCCCGCTCCGTCCGGCGATTTCCAGCGCGACGGGATTCAACCCCCCTACGCTATGGTTCAGTGTGACCGCGCCGTAGGCCGTGACACCGAGCGCCGCGCTGGCCTTGGTGACGGCCTTGGCCCGCTCATAAGTGGGCACGTAGTGGGATTTGAGGACGAAACCCTTCAGTTTATGCGCCGCGAATTCGCCCGCCAGATCGAGATCGTCGATGCGCCGCGCGATCACATCCGGCGCGACGTGGACTTGTAGGTCCCATCCGCCTTCGATCGCTTCCCAAGCGTCGCTGGTCACCTGGATTGAATTTTCCGCTGGTTCAAGGGGCATGATGATCGAAAGAAAGATGCCAGTGTAGCAGGTCCCCAGGAGTAGTCCGGTGTGAGCTAGCCCGAAGCTTGCCCCACTCGGCTCAACTGTCCACAGGCGGCGAAGACATCCAGGCCGCGCGGCTTGCGAATAAAACATGGGAGCGACCGGCGCACGATCCTCTGAAACGCGAGCACGCGCTCGGGAGCCGGGGTCTCGTAGGGAATGCCCGGGCCGGGATTGAGCGCAATCAGATTGACTTTCGCATTGAGATTCGCCAGAAGCTTGGCGACCCGCCGCGCGTCCTCATCGGCGTCGTTGAAATCCTTCAACAGCACGTACTCGAAGGTAAGCTTTTCCCAAGGCCGCAAAGGATAAGTGCGGCAGGCCTCGAGCAGGTCGCGCAACGAATACTTGCGAGTAATGGGCATGATCTCGCGACGCTGTTCCTCCGTGGACGCATTAAGCGAAATCGCGAGCTTAGGACGAATCTCCGCGCGCCCCAGCTCTGCGATCTTCGGCACGATACCGGCGGTGGAAAGGGTAATGCGGCGGAGGGAAATCGCCATCGCCCGAGGATCGGCGAGCAAACGCGTTGCCTGAAGGACGTTGGGTAAGTTGAGAAGCGGCTCGCCTTGACCCATCATCACGATATTGAGCCGCTGCACTAGATTGGGCCGCTGCGCTAGCGATTCGAGGGCGCGATCGGAGGCCACTCGTAACACCTGCCCCGTGATTTCTCCCGCTGTCAGGTTGCGTTCTAACCCGAGCAGGGCAGTGAGGCAGAAACCGCAGTTGACCGGGCACCCGGCCTGCGTAGAGATGCAAATGGTCGAACGCGCGGGTTCTGGCATCCAGACCGCCTCGACCGTTCTTCCATCAGTTAGGCGAAGGAGATAACGTCGCGTTCCGTCGACGGATTCAAAAAGCTGCTCGATTTCGGGCAACCCGAATGAGGATTCGCCGGCGAGGCGGTCGCGGAGGGATTGGGGTATGGTCGTGATATCCTCCAACGCGGTCACACGCTGGCGGTACATCGCATCGTAGATCTGTTGGGCGCGGAACTTCGGTTCGCCCGCGCCCAGCAATCCCTCCAGGCCCGCTACATCCATCCCCACAAGAGACGGCAAAGGTTTCGCGATTTCAATCACTCATCTACTATGATGACGGACGCGCGCGGGCCTGGATTCCTGAGCGGCTGCTACTTCTTCTGCTCGTGGCTCTGCTCGTTCTGCTCGTGGCTCTGCTCGGTCTTGCCGCCTTTGTCCTGGTGGCGGAAGTCCTGCTTGCCTTGCTCGGGCTTATGCTGCCCGTAGTTGCCCTGCTCTTTGCCGCCCTGATACTTCTTTCCCTCCTCGCGCCTCTTTTCCTCTTCGCGCCTCTTTTCCTCGTCCAGCACGCCAGTGCCGCCGCGCTGCTCCTGTCCACCCATTCCAGGTTTATTAAAAGACATAATACTTCTCCCTTCTATAAAAGACTTCAGGATTTTCAGGATCTTCCTGGACTCTCCAGGCATCCCCAATTAAGGGATGCCGTCATAAAGACTGCTGTTACTACACATGTCTCCGCTTTCGTTCTCTTGGAATGAATTGGACATCCGCCATCTATGCTCGCCGCCTACTTCGTCCAAATCCGCGTAAGCGCTCCGTCTTACAGAGCCGCGACAGGGTGCCCTCTGGGCCGGGAGCGGTTACGGCCGAATGATCCGCTCTTCCGGACCTGTGGTCCTCGGCGAGCCTGAAAAGTGCTCGACGTCTGGTTTCGAACGCGCTGCTTCCGCGAGCCGGGCGTATCGCTCCTTGAGGCGGGTCAGATCCTCTTCGGTAAGTTCTTCCAGATTGATGAACGAGTTCTTCGCCCCCTGCATGGCGCGCAGCAGTTCGTCCAGTTTAAGCTGCAGCGCCGCAGTATCGCGGTTCTGCGTGTTTTGGATGAGAAACAGCATGAGCATCGCAACAATGTTAGAGATAGTGTTAATGACGAGTTGCCACGTATCGCTCCAACGAAAGAACGGGCCGCTCACCAGCCACATCAACGTCAACAAACATACAGCCACGAAGGCCGGGCTTGAGCCGCTGATCTTTGCGGATCTTTGGGCCAACCTCGCAAACCAACGATTTGTATTCGACATCGTTTTCAACTCCGCTCCCAAGAGGAGCCCTACAATCGTTTTGCCACACGCTGGGTGAGCCTTACCCAGGCCGAAGCGGCCCCATTTATGTTGCGAAACCCGATACGCCAGACCACTCCAAGCCGCCCCGGAACCAATTTGCTAGAATCGGAGCATTCGCTTTTGGTTCCGGCCGTCCCGGAGTGGACCCGCTACGTCGCGCGCCAACCAATTTGCTAGAATCGGAGCATTCGTTTTTGGGGGTGTACCATGCGCCGGTTGTTGATACTGTTCTCCTTGGTTCGTCTGGTCTGGGCGCAAGACACGGGACGCATCACCGGATCGGTGATCGATCCGGCGGGTGCGGTGGTTCCGAAGGCCGCCATCCGTCTCTTGCTGCACGCCGGCACTAGCCCCGTGGCACAAACCACATCCAACGGCCAGGGCCTGTTCACTCTGGAAGCCCTTCACCCGGTAGATTACGATCTCATTGTCGAGGCCTCCGGATTTCAGCAATACAGGCTCGAAAATATCAAGGTGAATCCATCGCGCGAAACCGATCTTCCTCCTATCACGCTGAAACTCGCCTCTACCGCCGAATCCGTGAGCGTCACTGCCGGAGCGGAGACCGTCCAGACCACCAGCCCCGAGATATCGACTACGGTTACCAACGAGATGATCTCGCGCCTGCCCGTGGGAGACCGCAATCCGCTGGCGTTTATCGCCACCCAAGCGGGCGTAGCCCCCTCGCTATACGAGACCGATATCAACGGGCAGCGTTCCTCCTTCAGCAATGTCACGCTCGATGGCATCAACATTCAGGACAATTACATCCGCACGGGTGACCTCGACTATATTCCGAACCAGTTGCTATTGGATCAGGTCCAGGAATTTACCGTGACCACTTCCAATGAGTCGAGCGCAGCGGAAGGTGGCGCTTCTCAGGTCAACCTGGTCACGCCTTCGGGCACGAATCAGTTGCACGGCGACGCCCTTTGGCAGAATCGCAACAGCTTCCTGGCGGCCAATAACTGGTTCAACAACCAGCAGGGCATTCACTTACCTACCTTGAATCTCAATCAGGGCGGCGGCTCGCTCGGCGGCCCAATCAAGCATGACAAGCTCTTCTTCTACGTAAATTACGAAGCTTATCGGCTCCGCAATCAAAACACGGAAGACGCGACCATCCTCACGCAAAACGCCCGTAACGGAATTTTCTCTTATGTGGATCAAAACGGCGCGGTCCAAAGCGCCAACGTTCTCAACATAGTCGGCTTGCAACCCGATCCTTACATGAACTCGCTATTGGCGCAGGTCCCGCCGCCCAGCGCTATCAATAATTACCTGGTCGGCGACAGCCAGCCGGGCCTGCTGCTCAATACCGCCGGATATTCCTATTTGGTCCGCGCCGACGAGGAACGTGATAACGCCACCGGCAAGCTGGACTATTATCTCTCCCCGAAGAATTATCTAACGGGAACATTCGCGTGGAATCGTGATACAGTGGACCGGCCCGATGTGGGCGTGGGTTATGAATCCGTCTCGCCGTTCCAAAATAACGACGCTCGGAAATTCGCGACGGTCGCCTGGCGCTGGAATCCCACACCGACTCTCACCAACGAGCTACGGGCGGGTCTGGCCTTCTCTCCCGCCACCTTCCACTATAACGGCGCCTACCCGCCGTTCCTGGTCGGCGGAACGATCTACACCAGCCCTCAACCGGCCGAAAACTCGGCCATCCTCGAGCAAGGCCGCGATGTCCGTACCTGGGTTCATATGGATAACGCAACATGGGTGCACGGGAAGCACACTGTCAAGTTTGGCTATTTTTATCAAGGCGTCCATGTGCGCACCTGGGATTACTCGGGAACAGTTCCTGCTTATAACGTCGGCATTTCGTCCGTGAACCAACAGCAGAATCTGCTGCTTTCCCCTTATCTTCCAGGCATCAGCTCGGCCGATCTGAACAACGCCAACCTCCTCGTCGCCTCGCTGGCCGGATTGCTGGATAACGACGGCGTGACCTACAATATCACCTCTCCGACATCCGGTTTTGTTCCAACGGCTCCGTACTTACGGCATCTTACTTTCGACAATCTCGCCTTTTACGGTCAGGATCAATGGAAAGTCCTGCGCAATCTTACCTTGACGGCCGGCTTGCGCTGGGATTACTACACGCCCGTCAATGAACGCAATTCCCTGGAACTTCAACCCGAGGTTGTAAACAACAATCCCTACGCGACTTTGCTTTCCAACTCTACGCTGAACTACACCGGAAATTCCGTCGGCCGCCCATTCTATAACAAGGATCTAAAGGATTTCGCTCCCAATATCGGCTTGGCATGGGATGTATTCGGGAACGGAAAAACGTCCTTCCGTGGAGGCTACAGCATCGCTTATGTCAACGACGAGGCCATCTCTGTGGCCGAAGGATTCACTTCCGAAAATCCAGGATTGCAGGCGTTCCTGTACAACCCGGACCTTTCCGGCACTATCACTGCAAATAACCCTGTGCTTCCTCCGCCGCAATTCCAGGTTCCACTTACGTTTGCCAACGGCTACGCTCAGAACAACGAGGTTGCTTACGGCCTCCTGAATCCGAACCTTAAAACTCCCTATGTGCAGCAGTGGAACCTCTCGCTTCAGCAGAAGATCAAGGGCACCATCGTGGAAGCCCGATACGTGGGAAACCATGCCACGGATCTGATCCGCGCCTTCAACGTAAATCAGGTCAACATTCAGGCCAACGGTTTTCTGTCGGACTTCCGGAAGGCCCAGCAGAATGGTTTTCTCGCCCTGGCCAAGACCGGAACCTTCGATCCCCGGTACAACTCCAGTATCGCCGGCAGCCAGCCCTTGCCCGTCTTCAGCGAACTGTATAAGGGGGGACTGCTCACGGATCCCAACTTCCGCCAGCTTATCGAACAAGGCCAGGCGGGCGAGTTGGCGTTCGAGTACACGGTCGACGGTGAGAACGGGTCGATCAATTTCTATCCCAATCCCAACGCTCTCGAGGCGGATTACGTGACGAACTACAGCAACTCGACCTATAACTCGCTACAACTTGAGGCTCGCCACAGACTCCAGAATGGAATGGAATTTCAGGCCAATTACGTTTTTGAGAAATGGCTTAGCGACGCTCCTGGAACAGACCAGTACCGTTATCAGAATTTTCAGGATGTCAATAATCCCGGCCTTGACCGGGCGCGTACCCCAACCGACATCCGCGATCAATTCAAGGCCAATTACTCCTACGATCTTCCCTTCGGGACGGGACATCGCTTCAACAAGCCGGGCTGGGACCGTCTGCTGAGCGGCTGGATGACCAGCGCGAATATCACCTGGCTTTCCGGCGTCCCCGTTTCGATCTACTCGGGACGCGGCACGTTTTTAGCCGGTTATGATTCCGGCTTTAATACCGCGGACACAACTTTCACCTATCCCCAGCTCGCGAGCATCTTGAAGTTCCGGATGACCGGCAACGGGCCATACTTTGCCCCGGCATACGCGATCGGAGGCGACGGACGCGGCGTCGCGCCGGACGGCGAAGCTCCGTTCACCGGCCAGCTCTTCACCAATCCGCCGGCCGGCAGCATCGGGCAGCTTCAGAGAAATATTTTCGACGGCCCCCATCTATTTAATATGGACGCGGCTCTCTCGAAGACGACCAAAGTCTCGGAACGCGTGAGAGCGGAGCTGCGCCTCGAAGCGCTGAACGTGTTTAACCATCCCACGTTCGCCATCGTTGATCCGAACATTGCAGGAGGGCCCTATACCGAGAGCGTCAACTCGGCGCAGTTCGGCAAGGTCACCAATACGGCGACCGGGCCTCGCGAGCTGCAAATCATGTTGAAGGTGAGTTTCTAACCGAAGTTCGCCGCCGAGTGGAGGGCGGGCTTCAGCCCGCGCGAGGCTTTAGCCTCGCTCCCCGCAGCGGGACTGAAGTCCCGCGCGGACTAAAGTCCGCCCTCCAATTCCAGGTTGCGCCACGCGGCCTCCCAGGTGAATTTTTCGAGATACAGCGCCCGGCCGGCTTCTCCCAAACTCCGTCGCATCCCCGCGTCCGCAAGGAGGCGCGCGATCGACTCCACGAATTTTTCCGCCGAATCGGCGATCGCCACCTGCTGGCCATCGCTAGCTTGTAGGCCTTCAGCGCCAAGCGTGGTGGAAACCACCGCGCGGCCCGCGGCCCATGCTTCCAGAATTTTGAACCGGGTCCCACTGCCGGAAAGTAGCGGAACCACACAAACCTTCGCTCGCGCGATCTGGTCAACGGCGTTTTCTACCGCGCCCGTGAAGCGAATCCTCGGATCGCCCCGCACCAGCCGTTCCACCGCCTCCGGATTTCTGCCAATCAAGCGCCATTCCAATTGAGGATCGTGCTCGCGAACACGCGGCCAAATTTTCTCGCGAAACCAGCGCACAGCCTCGATATTGGGATGGTATTCGAGATTCCCGCTGAAGACGATGCAGTTCTCTTCTTCGGGAAAGGGGCACACCGCCGGCGCGGCCATCGCGGGCAGCGCGTTGGGATACACCCGGATTCGCGCGTGCCGTATGCGGGAACGATCCTCCTCCGACGCGACCAAAACGGCATCGAATCGCGGAAGCCATTCCCGTTCCAGCCTCCGGTACGCCTCGGCGAACCGCGCCGAAGCCCAGGACTCGGGCCAAGGTGCCGCGCCAGCGTGTGTTTGCGCCAGCTCGCTCTCGATGTTGTGCAGATCCAACACAATGTGCGCGCAGCGCGTGCGCAAAATAGGCTCATACGAAGCGCACCAAAAATGTTCCACTACGGCGAGGGCGTAGCTTCCGCGCATTTGCCGCTCCATTTGTTTCTCATATCCCGAATATCGGTCGAACAACGGCGGAACGCCACGCGCCAGTCTGGCGAAATTTCGCCACGCCCGCGCGGGCCAATTCTTCGAGTGCCGGTTCAGCGAAAACGACACCAGATCCACGGAATATTTCTTGCGCAGATATTCCAAGAGCGACGCCGATCGAAGCGCTCCTCCGCCGGCTCCCCGCTCCGGCGGCTCGGGCGATAGAAATAACGCCCTAGCCTTTTCGAAATCTGCGCCGGGCGGCTTCATAGACCTCCCTGGTCAGACGCGCCGTGCGCTGCCAGGTAAATTGCCCCGCTCGCTCGATGGCCTTCGCGCGTAGCGGTTGGAATTTCGCGGGTTCCCGCGCCGCGGCCATCATCGCTTCCGCGAGCGCCTTCGTATCTTCTGCATCCACATGAATCGCCGCGCCCGAGGCGACCTCCATAATCGCGGGATCGCGCGAGGTAATGGCCAGAGATCCACATCGCATGGCTTCGAGCGCCGGCAGCCCGAAGCCCTCATACAGCGAAGGATACAGACAAGCCGTCGCGCCCGAATACCACCGCGCCAGCTCTTGCTCCGGCACGGCGCCAAGCACGCGCAATCCATTCTCCCTTGGCGGGAGCGTGAAATCCGATCGCGCACGTCCCGCCAAAACCAGATCGATATCCCGCGCGGCGCGAACCCAGCGCCACGCCTCGATCAACCGCGCGAGGTTCTTCCGGGGCTCCAGCGTTCCCACGAAAAGAAAATATGGTCGTGGCGGATCGGCCTCTACCGGGTGAAAATCTGGATTTGCGGCCAGCGGCACGGCCACCACCCGGTCCGCGTCCAGCCCGAATTTTTCGATGGCCGCGCGCCGCACCGCTTCCGTCGGTGTGATCGTCATCGTCGCCAGGCCCAGTCGCAGCAAGATCGGCGTTCTCTGGCGCACTCGCTTGCCAACGCCATTCGGAAGAGATGTCCCGCGCTGCCAATCGGCGCACATCCACGGCGAAAGGTCGTGCAACGTCAGCACGCTGGGCCGCCGCGGAAAATACGGCGTGGCAAAATCCGTCCCGTGGAATAATTCGATGCCGCGCCGCGCCATCTCGCGCTCCACGCCCCAGAGCCACCACTTTCGCTCCAGCGCCGTCCGCGGACTCGATCCCACGCGCAGATTCGGCTCCGCCGGCGTTATCTCCGGAACCGGCTGATCCGATAGCATCCAAAATTGATCTTCCCCAAACTCGCGGGCCAGCGCGAGCGCCAATTCCCGCGTATAGCGCGCGATACCGCCGGTGGGCTCGATCAGCGGAGTGGCATCGAGGGCAAAGCGGGCCATGTCCCAGCTTAGACGCTTCTGGTAGAGCAAGCTTCAGCTTGCAACCTGGGCTTCAGCCCAGGTCCGGACGGAGGCTGAAGCCTCCGTTGCAGGCTAAAGCCTGCTCCACTCGGACGCATTCGTTGGCGTTGCGACTTACTGAGCCGCGCGCGTCAGCAAGCGGTTCTGGTGACCAACTTGGCTAGTGCGATCGCGTCAAATAGTCGGTCATTGTGAGTGTGATGAGAATCAAGAACCATAGAACGCTGCCGGTCAGAATGATGCGCACCAGCGCCGATTCATACAGCGCGTGCATGAACACTCCCGCGATCAAGGCCGCCTGGATCACTGCGATCACCAGAGCGACCACGGAGTTGAAAGGCCCCATATTGAGAAACGCCAGGAGCGTCGTCGCGAGTGTCAGCGCCAGCATCGCGATATATACCAGCGCGTAGGTTTTGCGGCGAATTACGGGCTCGGCCATGCTAGCGTCCCTGATGTAATCCCGGAAGATAGAAAAGGGCAAATAAAAACATCCATACAATGTCCACAAAGCCCCAGTACAGCGTCGAAACAACCACCGGGCTATGATACACGCGCGAAAAGCGGCCGGCCAGGGTCATCAACCACAATACGGCCATAATGCCGATTCCAATCAGCATGTGAATCGCATGCAGTCCGGTCATGATGTAGTAGAGAACAAAGAACATCTCCACGCCGCCGGGATCCGGCTCATTGGGCTTGGATTCGTACCAAACACCCGGCGCCCTGTGTTCGCGAAAATGCGCATAATATTCCGAGAACTTGATTCCAAGAAACACCGCACCGATGACGATCGTCGCGATCAACAGCCAAGCCAGCCCGCGCAAACGGCCCTCCTGAGCGGCGTGGGCCGCGAGGGCCATGGTGAAACTGCTGGTGATCAGCAGCGCCGTATTGATCGAGCCCAACACGACGTTCATGTCCGCGCTGCCCAATTCGAACGCACGGGGATGGCCGAGCCGGTATACGGCGTAAGCCATGAACAACCCGCCGAACATCATGATCTCCGTGGCGAGGAAGATCCACATCCCCGCCATAACCGTTTCGCGCTGCTGCTCAGGTGTGGCGAAATGGTGGCGATGGGCCAGCGCTTCACGCCCCGGCAAGATCTGGATGGTTTCAGCCAAGCGCCAATTTCTCCTTCATAGCCTCGTAATCGTAAGCTTCGTAGTTCACCACGGGAGTTTCCTCGAAATTCTCCACCGGGGGCGGAGATGGTGTTTGCCACTCAAGACCCGTCGCGCGCCAGGGATTGGGCGGCGCTTTAGGTCCGTATCGCCAAGACCATGTCAAATAAATGAGCGGCAGAACATAGCCGGCGCCCAAAATAGAAGCTCCCGCGGTGGAGAGCACATGCAGCATCTGAAATTCCGGCGGATAAGCGGCGTACCGCCGCGGCATCCCCAAATACCCCAAAATGAACTGTGGGAAAAACGTCAGATTGAATCCCAGGAATACTGTCAGCGCCGACAGTTTGGCCAAAAACTCCGGATACAATCGGCCGCTGATCTTAGGCCACCAATAATGAATGCCGCCCAGATAGGCCATCACGGCGCCGCCGACCATGATGTAATGGAAATGCGCCACGACGAAATAGGTGTCCGTGACGTGCACATCCAACCCCAGCGCGGCCAGGAACAAACCCGTCATTCCGCCGATGGTGAACAATCCAATGAAACCTATGGCGTACAGCATCGGCGTATCCCACGACACCGAGCCTTTATACAGCGTCGCCGTCCAGTTGAACACTTTGATCGCGGAAGGGACCGCCACTAAATAGCTGAGTATGGAAAACACCAATGCGGAGTATACAGACTGCCCCGCCACGAACATATGATGTCCCCACACCAGGAACCCGACTATAGCGATGCCCAGGCTCGAAAACGCCACCGCGTTGTATCCGAAGATCGGTTTGCGCGAAAATGCCGCGACGAGCTCGCTTTCCACCGCCATAGCCGGCAGCACCATAACGTAGACCGCGGGGTGGGAATAGAACCAGAACATGTGCTGGAACAACAACGGATCGCCGCCCAGAGCGGGATCGAAAATGCCGACCTGAAAAATTCGCTCGACCCCGACCATGGTCAGAGTGATGGCGAGAATGGGCGTCGCGATCACCAGGACCAGGCTGGTAGCATACATGCTCCAGATGAACAGTGGCAGACGGAACCAGGTTAAGCCGGGACAGCGCATGGTGTGGACGGTGGCGATGAAATTCAGACCGGTGAGGATGGAGGAAAATCCGGCGATGAAGATCCCCAGCGCCGCCCCCACGACATAGCCGGTCGAATAGGTAGTGCTCAGGGGAGTGTAGAAAGTCCACCCCGTATCGACTCCGCCGCGTATGATCGCATAGAGAGTCACCGCGGCCCCCAGATTGAAAATGTACCAACTCGCCAGATTCAATTTCGGAAAGGCGAGGTCCTTTGCGCCGATCATCATGGGTAAAATAAAATTCCCCAGTGTGGCGGGAATAGAGGGGATCAGAAAGAACCACACCATGATGATGCCGTGCATGGTGAACAACTTGTTATAGGTCTCGGGCGAAACCAGGTCGCTGGGCGGAGTCAAAAGCTCCAGCCGCATCATCAAGGCAAAGAAGCCGCCTATGAAGAAAAACGCGGTGATGGAAGCGATATACAGCAGCCCGATGCGCTTGTGGTCCGTGGTGAGCAGCCAACTCAACACACCTTCCTTCGCGTTCAGGTAATTAGGTTCGGTTCGAACTTCCGGTGCGGCAATCATAGCAGCCTCAACGTTCCCCCGGCACGGTGTTGTTGATGGAAGTGACACCGGGCCCGATGATGACCGGCCCGGACGCCTCCCGCTCCGGGGTCGCGCCGGAGCTCGTACTGAGCGTGCCGCCCGGCGGCGGGCCCATGGCTTTGATGTAGGCGATCAGATCGATCATTTGGTCTTCTGTAATCTGGCCCTGGAAGGAAGGCATGTAGTTGTCCTTCCAACCCTCCACGACGTGGGCCCTGGGATTCAATATCTTTTCCCGGATGAAGCTTTCATCGGCCACGACGGTAGTGGGGCCGGTGACCGACGTGCCGCTAGCTATGCTGACGGTGCGGCCAAACAGTCCGCGAAGATCGGGACAGGGGCCGTGGCCATCGAAATGGTGACAGGTGGCGCATTGGAATTGATGAAATAGTTTCTCTCCGGTGGAAGCCATTGACCCTTCCGGAGCGCCCTGCTCCAGCCATGCCTCATACGCCTGCGGCTCCATCGCGTAAATCCAGCCGATCATACCGGAGTGCTTCGTGCCGCAATATTCGGCGCAGAAGAGATGAACCTTACCGGGCGTGGTCGCCTCAAACCACAGAGTGGTGTAGCGGTCAGGAAGCACATCCTGCTTTATCCGGAAATCGGGAATAAAGAAGCTGTGGATCACGTCCTGCGAAGTCATTGTGAGCTTCACACGCCGGCCTATAGGTACGTGCAGCTCGTTGATTTCGCGCTCCCCTTCGGGATGCTGCGTTTCCCACATCCATTGCTTGGCCACCACGTAGATATCGAGCGCATCGGAGGGAGGAAGCTCCACGTCGAAATACAATTTCGCACCGTAGGCGAACATGCCCAGGAAGAGAATGAACGGTGTTGTAATCCATATGGCTTCGGCAAGGACGTTCCCCTTGATTTGGGTGGGAAGCTCGTCGTCATTGCGGCGGTGATAGCGTACCGCGAAAGTAATCAGGACGACAGCGATCCCTAGACTCACGAGGCCACAGACTACTACCATGATCCAGAAGAACAGATCATATTCCGTCGTGAAAGTACTCATGGCTGTAAGCTCCGCCGGTCCTCGAGAAGATTCTTCCGCCACAGAATCGTGAGGCCGGTGCCCAGAATCAGCAGCGTAAGCACGGCCGCGGCGCGCAATAGGTTCATCACCGTCGCGCCATATTTGCCAATACTCGGGTCGTAATGGAAACAGAACAGCAGGACGGAATCCACGACCGATCCGATTTTATTGTGCGACGCTTCTATCAATCCGAGCTTCAGATCTTTGGGTTCGTACTCCACGCCGTAGAAATAGCGCGCCATCTTTCCTTCGGGCGTGACAATCATAATCCCGCTCAGGTGAATAAACATCTGGGTGTTATCGTCCCAGCGATAATGAAACCCGGCCGCTTCCGTCACAGCGCGAATCGATTCCGGAGATCCCGTGAGAAAATTCCAACCTCGCGTGGTCGCTTTGCTCGAATAGCGGCGAACGTATTCATCCCGCTTCTGCCGCGCCGTCGCCGGAGTATCTCGCGGATCGAAGCTGATCGCCACGATATTGAAATCCCGGCCCGGCTGGAGAGAAAGCGGTTTCAGGCCCGCGACTACTCCGGAAAGAATCTGGTTGCACAACATGGGGCATTGAAAATACACCAGTGCAAGCAGCACCGGTCCTTGCCCGAAATACGAACCCAGGGTCACCTTCCGGCCATCCTGATCCACAAATTCCGTTTCCAGCGGAACCTGCGCGTTCAGCTTTTGGTCGATCCCAATGCCTTGAAGCTCGGCTGGTAGCTTCGGCTTTTCCGCTGCCAGCAGGGGAATCGCCAATGCCGCAGCGACAAGGAGTTTCATCTTGGTTCCGGCTCCACTTTTCCTTCAAAGCCGGTCTCTCTGGTTCCGGCTTGAGGAGGGTTATAGGTAAATCCGCGGCCCCCGGTTTCGGGCGGAATGCCGCGCTGGACGATCAGATCCATGGCGCGCTGAATGGGAATGCCGGCGACGCCTTTGTCGCGATCGATCCAGTGATACTTGTTCAACTGGCCCATCTGCGCGGCGCGAAAGGATTGAAAATCTTCGCGCGGCAATGATTGCAAGTTCGGCTCGGGCGGCAACTGCGTGGACCTCGCGGCGGCAGCCGGCGTTTGCGCGCCGTCTCGTTCCCGCCAGTGGGTCAGCGGACCATATACAAAATGCATCAGCAGCGCGACCGCCACGGTTACCACCACTACGCCCACGCCCGTAAGAATCACGGGCCGCGGTTTCACGTCTTCCGGCTCGAAACGGACGCGATGTTCAGTGTCATGCTCAGTGTTGGGCATGCGCCAAGGCCTCCTCAAGTTCCGGCGCGCCCAGTGGCAAAAGCGGCGCGCGCTTCAAATTCTGCAGGAACAGCGCGATCCAGATCGCCCCGAGCGCAATCGGCACCGTGAAACTCAACCAACTGATGTGGAATCCGGTGCGATAAGTGCTGGGCATGACAATCCAGAACAGATCGACAAAACGCATCAGCAGCAACAGAATCGCTACCGACGATAGCGCCCAGGCATTGCGTTTCAAGGGACGCGAGAGCAACATCAGGAAAGGAACGATGAACTGCAGCACGATCAGCGCGCCTCCCAGCCAGCCCCAGGTCGTGCCAATGCGCGGAAGAAACCAGGGGATCTCGTTCGACAAGTTTCCCGACCAGATAATCAGTAACTGAGAGAAGGCAAAGTACGCCCATAGCATCACAAACACCAGGAGCAGCTTTCCCAGGTCGTGAAAGCGGGCGGCACGCAATACGTCGGCCATCGGCTGCCAACGGGTCAACACAAGACTGAACAAGATGGCGAAGCAGAGCACGGTGATCCCCTGATCGGCAACAAACAAGAAGCCCCACATGGTGGAGAAGAAATGGTCTTCCAAGGATTCCGCCCAATCGATGGCCGAAAAAGTCACCGTAAAGACATAAAGGACGAGACCCGGCGCGCTCAACCGGGCGAGGCGCGTCGTCTGATCGCCCCAACTGTCTTCCTGGCGAGACCACTTGTTCAGGAAATAAGTGAGACAAATCCAAATGGCGAAATACACGATCGCGCGCACGATGAAGAACACAGGATTCATGTAGACGCTACGGTGAAGCAGGATTGAATCCCTCACGACCAGGTCGCGATGCGCCCAATGATAGAGGTACGGGATTCCGGCGGCGATAGGGATAAACAAGAGCGCGAGCCAGGGCAGCGTCCGGCTGGCGGCTTCCAAAGGACGGCGCGTCACCACGCCCCACCTGCCGCCCGTCAGATATTGGAGCATCAGCAACGCCATGGCGCCCAATCCTAATCCGATCCAGAAGAGGTAGCCAAATAAATAGGAGCGGAAGAAATCGCCAGGATTGAAAAACGCGCCGATTATCGAAATGATCGACAACACCACGCTTGCGATCACCGCCTGCCGCTGCCAGCGCGCGATGTCCTCCTCGAGCGGTGGGGAAATGTTGAAAGACGGCGTCATGGCTGCGCCTCCAGTTGCGTTTGGCCTTCCGGCGTGGCGTCGGCCATGGTGGCGCCGCGCGCGAGCTCCAGCGCGCGAATATAGGCGACGATCGCCCAGCGATCTTCAGGCGGGACCTGATCGCCATAGTCGCCCATCGCGCCGTAGCCGGTGGTGATCACCTGGAAGATGTAGCCCGGCGGCGCCTGGCGCACGCGCTCGTGATGCAGGCTGGGTGGAATCTTGAAGCCCCTTCGCGCGACCATGCCGTCGCCGTCGCCCAAATAACCGTGACATGGCGCGCAGTAAATATCGAAGCGGTCCTGGCCGCGCTCCAGCAGCGCTTGATCCACAGGCACAGGAATCGTTGCCGCAAAGCCTTTGCCGTCGGAGCCCGTGTGCAGCACGTCGGTGTCGTTCAAGGCGTCGCGAGCAACCGTCCCCGGTGGGATCGGACGCGCAGAGCGGCCGTCGATAAAAAAGGTGCTCGCGGCGAGAGGCTTATATTTGGGTTGGTCCTGCATGTCCAGCCGGCAGCCGGCTAGGGCCAATACGAGGATGGTAGAGCAGGCTTTGGCCTGGGGGCGCCCTCTGCGCCGAGGCTTCAGCCTCCGTCCAGACCTGGGCTGAAGCCCAGGTTGCAGGCTAAAGCCTGCTCTACCAAGCGGCTTCATTCGTCGAGCTCCCATACGCCCACGGGATCCAGTTCCTCGATCACCTCGCGTGTCTGCCGGTGATCGAACAGCGGATCTTTCGCTTCCACGCACAAAAAGAACCCGTCCTTACTGGCGGCTTTGAACCTTTCGACTTCGAACAGCGGATGATACGGCCGCGGAAGGTTGGCAAGACTCAGCGTTCCCGCGAATGCGGAGACCCCCGCAAATAACACGGTCAGCTCAAAAAGAATCACAATAAACGAGGGCCAGCTATACAAGGGCCTGCCGCCGACGTTGATCGGAAAATCCCAGATGGCGATGTACGTCTCCATGCTCCACGCGGTCGCGGCGCCGAGTAACCCGCCCAGCAAGACAATGAGCGGCAGAAAGTTCTTTCTTGGCAGGAGTTCCTCGACCTCTTCGATCGGATACGGCGTGTAGGATTCCACGGCGGTGTAATGCTGCCGGCGCAAAACCTCAATAGCGTGGACCAGTTGCCCAGGACCTTCAAATTCCACCAGGATGCCGTATTTCTTCTGGCTCATTTTTCTGACCCACCGGTGGGACTCGAATACGGCAGCAACTCCCGCACCTCGTACATGGAAATCATCGGCAAGAACCGAACGAAGAGCGCGAAATTGAAAACAAACAATCCGATCGACCCCCACAGCAGCGAGTTGTCGGTCGCAGTCGCGATGAACTGAGCCCAGGAAGACGGTATAAAATCGCGGTTGAGGGAGCCGACGATGATCATGTAACGCTCCAGCCACATGCCATAAAGAATGATCAACGAAATCGTAAATAACCGCTTGGGCTTCACCCGGAAACTCCGGAGCCATAGAAACTGAGGTGCGATGACATTGCACGCAATCACGCCCCAGTAGCTCCACGCATACGGTCCCGTGGCGCGATTGTGGACCATATACATCTCAAAACTGTCGCCGCTGTACCAGGAAGTGAAAGGTTCAATGGCGTAGGTATAGGCGACAATGAGTCCGGTGGCGAGCATCAACTTGGCGCAGTTGTTCAGGTGCCGCTCCGTGATCAGGTTTTGCAAACCCCACACCGCCCGGATCGGGATCGCCAGCACCAACACCATGGCAAAACCGGAAAAAATCGCACCCGCGACGAAATACGGCGGGAAGATGGTCGAGTGCCAGCCCGGCAGAATCGAAACCGTAAAGTCGAAGCTCACCACGGTGTGTACCGAAAGAACCAGTGGCGTGGCGAGACCCGCCAGCAGCAACGAAGCGGTTTCATGGAGCCGCCAATGATGCGACGCTCCGCGCCAACCCCAACTGGCTACTCCATAGAACCACTTGGCCAGCTTGTGATTCGCCTGATCTCGCAGCGTGGCGAAATCGGGGATCATTCCCAAGTACCAGAACAGCAGCGAGATGGTGAAATAGGTAGAAACCGCGAAGATGTCCCATACCAGCGGACTCCGAAATTGCGGCTGTACCGTCATGGTGTTCGGATAGGGAATCAACCAATAGGCAATCCATGGGCGCCCCAGATGCATAACGGGAAATAAGCCCGCGCACATCACCGCAAAGATGGTCATGGCTTCGGCAAAGCGGTTGATGGAATTGCGCCAGGTCTGGCGCATCAACAAAAGGAAGGCCGAGATCAGCGTCCCCGCATGTCCAATTCCGATCCACCACACGAAATTGGTGATCGCAAACCCCCATGCGACCGGGATGTTGATGCCGTATAGTCCCACGCCGCGATAGAGAATTAAGGTGACGATCACCATCAGGTTGGTCACCAGGATCAGTCCCGCCGCCAACGCCCCCCACCACGGCAGCGGAGCTTTCCGCGTCAGCACGTAACCGCAAATTTGCCTGGTGATCGAGGCGAACGATTGCGAGGGAGCGATGACAGCGGGCTCCCCGCCCCTTTCGGGCCTTCGGTTGGCGCGAAGCTGTAACCGGTCGATGGGCGTATCGATGGACCTGTCGATCGACTTATCGACGGGCATGGAAAGCCTCAGTCCACTCGGGATTCGGATTGCGCAATTCGGCCAGATAAGTGGTGCGGGGACGGCTGTTTAATTCCGCCAGCAAAGAGTAATTTAGCTTCTCGCGCTTCAGTTTCGCCACGCGATTGTCCGGATTGTTGATGTCCCCAAAGACGATCGCTTGCGTTGGACACGCCTGCATGCACGCGGTTTGAATTTCCCCGTCGCGAATGTACCGGTTTTCCACGCGGGCCTGGATCTCCGTCTCCCGGATACGCTGTACGCAATACGTACACTTTTCCATCACCCCACGGCTTCGCACCGTGACATCGGGATTGCGCTGGAGCTTCAAAGTCTCGGTGACCCAATCCTGAAATAGGAAGAAGTTAAACCGCCGCACTTTATAAGGGCAATTGTTGGAGCAGTAACGCGTGCCGACACAGCGGTTATAAGTCATGTCGTTCAATCCGTCGGCGCTGTGTGCCGTGGCGTGAACGGGACAGACGTATTCGCAAGGCGCGTCTTCGCATTGCTGGCACGGAATGGGCTGATAATGAGCGCCAGGCGTGACGTCTCCGCCTTCGTAATAGGTGTCGATGCGGAGCCAGTGCATGCCCCGCCGCGCCAGGATCTGTTCCTTGCCGACCACCGGGATGTTATTCTCCGCCTGGCACGCCACCACGCACGCATTACAATTCACACAGGCCGTCAAATCGATCGATAGGCCCCAGGCGTAGCCCTTGTAGTCCCAATGCGGATAGATCGTTAACGGGAAGGCGGGCGTCTCCTGCGCTTCTTTCACGAAATCGGGATGCGCGCGATATTCCTCCACATTGGCGCTGATGATCGGACGATGGCCCTCCAGCCACTGCTGCATTTGAGTGGAAGCGAGAGGATAGGATTTGCCGGTCTTGTGAATTTGCAGGTCGTTCGCGGACCACAGCGCATCGCTGGTGCGTAGGATGTAGGCGCTGAATCCCGCTCCGTTGCCGGCGCGCCCGGACCGGGTGCGGCCGAATCCAAGATGAACGGTCACGGTATCGTCCGGATGCCCTGGCTGAATCCATACCGATCCCCGAACACTGCGTCCGGCGCGGCGCAGCTCGACCAGATCTTGAGCGGAGACATCCAGACGTTTTGCGGTGGACGGCGAGAGGAGGACGGAATTATCCCACGTCAACTTGTTCATGGGACGCGGCAGTTCCTGGAGCCAGATATTATTGGCGTAACGGCCATCGAGCAGATAAGGATCGGGGCGAAAGACGACTTCGACTCCTCCGCCTGGCGAAGGCGGAGCGGCAGGGGGCATCGAGGGTGTTCCGGTCTTGATCTGTGGCAATGCGGACCGTTCCGCCAGGCCGTCGTGCAGCGACTTCCGCCACCACGTTTCAAAATCGCCTGTCTTCTGATGCGTCATCCAGTAGGCGCGCACGATGTCGTAAGCGGAACGGCCGGGGTAGGCGATAATCGCGTCTAATAAACGCAGATAGCTGTGCGAATCGTATAGCGGCAAAATCAGAGGCTGGATAACGCTCACTGTTCCGTCGTAAGCTCGCGCGTCTCCCCACTCTTCCAGGAAGTGCGATTCCGGAACGTGCCACTGGCAATAAGACGAAGTTTCATCCTCGGTCAATCCGACATGCGCGGAAAACTTCGCGCGCGAAAGCTTGCGTGCGAAATCCAAATCGGCCGGCGCGTTGTAGACGGGATTGCCCCCCAGAATCAGCAGCACGTCAACCGCGCCCGAATCCAAATCCTGAGCCAGAGCTTTGAGCGACACGTTCTGGTCCTCGGATCGGATTTCGAGAGGGTCGGTGTAGATCACCGTTTTTCCGGCATTGCCGAGGGCGGCGTTCATGGAATGCGCCAGGGCGTGAACCGCCGGCGACTGATGCTCCCCGGGAATGATCGCGGAGGCGCCGCGGTGCGCGGCAAGATCCCGCGCGATGGCGGATGTCCAGGGACCGTACTTTTGATCGGGCGCACCGTTCCCCGCGACGATTTGCGCCAGTTCTTGGGCGAATGTCTCCACTTCGGCATACCGCAACGGAAGGCGATGATCCGCCTTTCCGCCGGTAGATGTCATGGCGCTCTCAACAACGTAGAGCCGATTCATGTCCAGCCGGTCGCCGCGCCGGCGGCGCAGGGAATAATCGTGCGCGTAGCGCGTCGAGCCCACGCCGCACGCCAGGAAATCGGAATCCAGCGCTACGATTACATCGGCGTTTTCCAGTTGGTAGTAGGTGTTGACGGCCCGGCCAAACGCCGCTTGCGCCCCTTCGCGCGCGGAATGACAACCCGCGGGGTCCCATTGATGCCAGCGCGCGGCGGGCAAAGCGGCTAGCACCGCCTGGATTCGATCGCCCAGCGATGGCGATGTGACGGTCTCGGTCAGAATCCGGAAGCCTTCGCCTTTCCGTGAGCGGGCCGGCTCTAAGGCCGCATACAACGCAGCCAAAAAATTCTCCCACGTGCGAGCGTCATTGCGAAAGGTGATCTCTCTGGCGCGGTCCGGATCGTACAGATCCATCACGCTGGCTTGAGACAAGACATCCGAGGCACCGAGGCTCGCGGGATGGTCCGGATTGCCTTCCACTTTCGTCGGCCGTCCCAGATGACTTTCGACGATCACTCCTTGCGCGATCCCGTTCACGGGAACCGCCGTCGCGTAGAATTGCGGTTTCCCGGGAATCACTTTCTCGGGCGGATCGACATAAGGAACGATGAACTCCGTCGGCTGGCGCGTACAGGCTGCAAGGCCGCCGAAGGCCAGCGATCCGGCCATCAGCGTGAGAAATCGCCGGCGCGATTCCTCCGAGGGCGGCTCCTGATCCACCGCCTGGGGTTCTTCTACGCTCGCGACAGTGCCTTCATATTCTTCGAGCGTTCTCCAATATCGCTTGCGCCCGCTCGTTAATGTGGTCAGCGGAACGAAATCGGAGGGTGCGCTCATCGGTGACAGTTGGAACAACTAGTCAAAGACTGAATGTGATACTCCTGAACCAGCCGCCGGCCCATTTCGGGCTGATTGGCTGGATGTACATACGCCATGTTGAACACCTCGGATTGCGGGCGCACGCGCATCTCCGGATTGCGGTGACATTCCAGGCACCACTGCATTTCCAGCGATGCGGCTTGCCAGGTCAGCGGCATCTTGTCCACGCGCCCATGGCACTCCGAACAACCGATGCCTTTAGTCACGTGCACGCTGTGGTTGAAATAGACGAAATCGGGCAAATCGTAGATGCGAGTCCACGCTATGGAGCGGCCCGTCCGATAGCTTTCGCGCACCGGCTCCAGGGTGGCGCTGGAGGCCCACATCTGCGAGTGACAGTTCATGCAAATCTTCGTCGCCGGAATATTTGCGAAAGACGATTTTTCGACCGTCGTATGGCAATAGCGGCAATCGATGCCGAGGCCGCCGGCGTGATGCTCGTGGCTGAAAGGAACAGGTTGCTCGCGCGGCTCGGACTCGCGCGTTTCGTACGGCGAGCGCACGATCCAAAAACCCCCCAACATCGTCAAGCCAACCGCGCCGGCGAAGCCCCATAATGTGAACCTCGCGACGGTGTTCGCCGTGCGGCTGAAGAATTGCGCCATTTACGCTATGAGCGGCCTCACTCCTGCGCCACGGGGATGAATTTAGACGCCGGAACGTTTCACCGAATTATCAGTTATCAGTTTTCAGTCAGACGCCCACCCAGTCGCCAAGCTGAAAACTGAGAACCGAGTCGAGTGGCAACAGCTTCCGAGGCGCGACCGCCAGGGAGCGGTTACCGGCCTTGGATGATACGCTGACTCTCGCAACTTGGGACTACTTTCGTTTCACCTGGACGGGCGGAGCGGGGAGGCAGCCCTCGATGCGGAATACCAGGGCAGCATTATTGAGCTCTCTGCGGCGCAGCCAGGCGGCCAAATCTTCAGCCGAAAATTCAAAGCCATCGTCGCGAGGGTCCCAGGGTTGATGGAGCGCTTCCTTGAGGTTAGCGATTTCTCCGGCATCTATAAGGGCCTTTTCGCGGGCTTCGACGCGCTCTTTCTGAAGCTGTTTTAATTCGGCTTTGGTTTTCTCGAGGGTGCGGTTGAGGCGGTGCTCGTAAAGAGAGAGGCGGGTGAGGAGATCACTATGCTGCTCGAGGGATTTGGCTTGGGCGAGGGCGCAATGGATGAGAGGGTCGGGGGACATTTCCGGTTCCGCTTCGCCTGTGGGTTCATTTTCTGAGCCGCGCACAACGGCTTCGCCTGTGCGCTCGTAAGCCGCGAGGCCGAAGAGGCTGTTTTCCATGGCGCGGATGCGGTCGAGC
>DATDGT010000099.1:0-9374 GCA_036521975.1 Bryobacteraceae bacterium | reverse complement strand
AAAATCTGAAAGTGAAGACCTTCGTGGGGACCAGCGAGAACGCGCTACGCATCCAGATTTGGACAGCCTTGATCGCTCTGCTCCTGCTGAAGTGGATGCACCATTTATCCAAGGCGAATTGGTCCTTGTCCAATCTGGCATAGACAAACAACTCGGACTTAAGCTGGAAGTAAAGACCACGCCGCTTGAGGTGCTCGTCGTCGACAGCGTAAGCCGGCCGACCGCCAATGCCGCAGACCTCGCGGCCAAGCTCCCGCCACCGCTGCCCGCGGAATTCGAAGTCGCCACAATCCGGCCCAGCGGCCCGGACGCACAGCCAAGGGGCAATTTTCAGAACGGCCGGCTGGATGTGCAAGCGCTTCCCCTCAAGGTACTGATCAAGGCGGCATGGAGTATTAATAGCGACGATCTGATCGCCGGAATGCCCAAATTCACCGAATCGGCCAAATTCGATATTGTGGTCAAGGCGTCGAACGATCCCGCCATCGCCTCACAGATCGACGACGAGGCCCTGCTCCTCATGCTGCGGACGCTGCTGGTGGATCGCTTCAAACTCGCCACCCACATGGAGGAACGCGCCGTGCCCGCCTATGTGCTCTCGGCAGCGAAACCCAAACTACAGAGAGCCGACCCGGCGAACCGCACCGGATGCAAGGAGGGACCCGGAGCCGACGGAAACGACCCCCGGGCCGGCAATCCGATGCTGAACCGGATGCTCACTTGCCAAAACATGACGATGGCGCAATTCGCTGAGCAGTTGCCCAATCTGGTACCGGGCTATGTGCAAACGCAGGTTGCGGATGAAACCAAGCTGGACGGCGCGTTCGATTTCACCTTCGCCTTCAGCGGCGTCAATATCCTTCGGAATGCCTTACAGGGTAAGGGCGGCGATGCGGCTGCAGCCGATCCCAGCGGCGCGCTTTCGCTTCAGGACGCGTTGAACAAGCAATTAGGCCTCAGACTCGAACTAAAAAAGCGCAACGCGCAAGTATTAGTAGTCGATCGCGTCGAGGAAAAGCCGACGGAGAATTGACCGGGACCGCGCCTGATCGCTTCACAGGCTAAAGCCTCGCGGCACAGGTTGTAGCCTGTCATTCCGCGATCAATTATCCAAGCCCGATTGAAACCTGTATTATGCAAATTACTCTGCCATACAGAGTACTCTGCGCAAAACTGATCGCGGAGACCTTCATTCTGTTTCATTCTGCCTTCATCTGGCTCCAAAAATCTCATTTCCGCGGTCAAGTTCACAGGCTGAAGCCTGTGCCACCGTCTTGCCTGACCCACCTCCAGAAAAATGTAGAAACTCCAGTCACAGGCTAAAGCTAAAGCCTGTGCGGATCGAACTGGGCGCGATGAGGCGCAACGGTGGGTACCTGTTACACAGACAAAGGCGCCGTGCTGTCGCCGAGCTTCTCTATCGGCGCTCCAGCCTTGTCCAGGATCGCGAGCGGAGTTCGATTCCGGATGGTTAAAAGCGATAGTCGGACCCTCGAATAGACATAGTCTTCATGAACTCCTGAAGGTCGGCTTCACTGCGAAGCTTGGAACGGTCGTATCGCTCATAGTGAACCATTTCCGCCAGCGGCCTGCGAGGATGGTGAATCGTCGAACTACGCTTCGCGAACCCGATGGGAAGCAGGTGATAAATGTTCAACGGCTCCGGAATGCCGAGGAGGCTCTTGAGCATGACGCTGAAATACGGAGAGGCCACGTCGCTGATGTACATGGAACTGAGCCCCAACACCTCGGCGGCCAGAAGCATCTGCAAGACACAGTTGGCCAGACTGCTGAAATAATGCGCTTCCCACTTGTCCAGCTTGGTGCGCATGGGATAGGCGTCGTTGGTGCGCGGATCGCCGAGCACGAACACGTGAACCGGGGCATGGCGGAAGTCCACACCGGCATTCACACGCCGGCGCTGGCCACGTGTAGCCTCCTCGATTTCGATCTTGTCGCGCATCTGCGTCTTGAAGATCTCGACAATCCTTTCGCGAGTCTCCGGGTCTCGGACCACAAGGAATTCCCAGGGTTGCGAGTTCCCGGCCGAGGGAGCCCAGCGCGCCGCCTCCAGGATCGCTTTAAGCAGTTCATCAGGGACGGGCTTGTCCTTTAGAAATCCGGCGCGGATGCTGCGGCGCCGCCGGAGCACGTCGAGGAATGCCTGGATGGACTCGGCACTGTAAGAAGCGGACGATTCTTCAAAGGTTTCGGCGGGCATGATGGCTCTCCCCAAGTATCGGACTGGTACCCACAGCGGTCAATTCACTGATAACAACTCTACACGGCTGGGATTCCCCGGGTTCGGTGAAAATTGAGAAATATGTACGCTACGTATGGTGAACTCCCGAAAGCCTGTGTGTTCGATGCCTACGGCACGCTGTTCGACTATGCCTCGGCGGCAGCCCGTTGTGGTGAGATCCTGGGTGCCAAGCAAGAGGTACTCAACAGCCTTTGGCGCGACAAGCAACTTCAGTACACCTGGCTTCGCGCCGTCCAGAATAGACACGCCGACTTCTGGCAGGTGACTGGCGACGCTCTGGACTTCGCGTTGGAGACGCTCGGGCTGGAAGCCGCCGCGCTCCACGGGAGGCTGATGGACGCGTACCGGACCCTCGACGCCTTTCCCGAAGTACCGGAAGTGCTCGAGCGCCTCAAGATGAAAGGGATCAAGACAGCTATCCTCTCCAACGGTTCGCCCGAGATGCTTCAAAGTGCTGTATCGAACGCCCGAATCAGGGGGGTTTTGGACGCCGTACTGTCTGTTGAAGAGGTCGGCGTCTACAAGCCGCATCCCAGGGTTTATCAGCTTGCGGTCGATCGCCTGGGAATTCACCGTCAGACCATCTCCTACCAATCGTCAAACGCCTGGGATGCATGGGCCGCTTCGGCCTTCGGCATGCGGGTGGTCTGGTGCAACCGTTATGGCCAGCCCCCGGAGCGGCTACCCGGTCTCCCTGATAATCAAGTCACCTCCTTGAGTGACCTGCCATTTCTAGATGATGCTTCTTAGCTGGACCTTGGCAGCTATTTGTGCCGAATGTCCTAGGGCGCGATGAGGCGCAACGGTGAGTAGCTATTACACCGACAAAGGCGCGGTGCTATCGCCGAGCTTCTCCATCGGCGCTCCCGCCTTGCCCAGGATCGTGAGCAAAAGATTCGTCATCGGCGTACTCTCCGCGTATTTCAGGTGCCGGCCGGTTTCGAATTGTCCGCCCAGCTTGCCTGCCAGCAGGCAAGGAAGGTCGGTGTGGCGGTGCAGATTGCCGTTCCCCATCCCCCCGCCATAGACGATCAGACTGTGATCCAATAACGAGCCGTCGCCGTCTGGTGTGGCTTGCATTTTTTCCAGAAAATAGGTGAGCAACTGAACGTGATACTCGTCGATCTTGGCTTTCTTGGCGATCAAATCCGGGTCGTTGCGATGATGCGATACAGCGTGATGTTGCTCCGGCACTCCGATGTTCGCATACGTTCTTGAGCTCAGCTCGCGAGCCATGATCATCGTAAAGACCCTGGTCGCGTCCGCGCGCCAGGCCAGCAACAGAAGGTCGAACATCATTTTGGTGTGCTGCTCGAACGTGTCCGGAATATCGGTGGGACGGTCCGGCAGATCGATAAATTGAGATTTCTGAAATTCGACGTTCTGAATCCGCTGCTCAATCTCGCGCACCGAATCCAAATATTCGTTCAGCTTGGTCCGGTCGCCGGGTCCCAGCGTCCCAGCCAGACGCGCCGTTTCCTGTGCTACGGAATCGAGAATGCTTCCGGTGTTCTTCGCAAGCGCGATTCGTTGAGCCGGGCCGCCGCCATCGCCGAACAGGCGCTCAAATACGATGCGCGGATGGGATTCCGCCGGATTCGGGGTGGTTTCGTTGCGCCAGGAGATGGTGTTGACGTAGAAACAGTCGCCCGAATCGCAAGCGCTTTGCGTAGGGCTATCCAGATTCAGCTCCAGCGAGGGAACACGCGACCCCTTCCCGACGACGTGAGCGGCGATTTGATCGGCCGTAGTCGCCAAGCGAACTTCCACGCCCGGCTGCGTGCGGTCGTAAGCGTGAACGCCGGTGAGCCAAGCCGCCGAGGCGCGGGGATGGTCGCCGGTGCCGTCCCCGAAAGTGTCGGCTTGCAGGTGGGCCAGACCACTCAGGACGTTGATCTGGGCGCGAACGGGCGCAAGCGGTTTCAGAATCGGCGTAAGCTCGAAATCGCGACCCGCCATCTCGGGATTCCATTGCTCCTGAATGACGCCATTGGAGATATAGACGAATCCCAGCCGGGGCGTGGGCGGCGCGGTTTTGGCGCGAAGTGCGGGAACCATTGCATCGAGCATCGGCAGAGCTACGGCCGTGCCCACCCCCTTCAGAAACATCCGCCGCGGCAGCGCCGCTTTGGTGACGAACGTCATGGCGATTTTCTCCCTTCCGCAACCGCTCCGGAATCGCGTGCTTCTCGCATGGTGAAAGGAACGCTTTTCACCACGCCCAACACAAGCGCTGAAAAAGTAAAATTTTGCCCGGCGGATTCGCGAACGATCGCGCGCACCGCCGGCGCATCGTAGTATTGCAAGTTGCGGCCGATGGCATACATCAACAGCTTTTGAGTCACCGTTGTGACGAACTGATCGGGGCGATTCAGCAACGCTTTTTTCAAGCCGGCTACACCGCTGAATTGACTTCCGTCGGGAAAGACGCCCGACGGATCGATGGGAGCGTCCGCGTCCCTATCGCGCCATTTCCCCACCGCGTCAAAGTTCTCCATGGCGAAACCGATTGGGTCCATGCGCGCGTGGCATCCCGCGCAGGCCGGATTTGCCCGATGCTGCACCATGGCTTTCCTCATGCTCAATGTTTCGCCGGGCGTCGCACCCTCCGTTTTAAGAGCCGGCACATTCGGCGGCGGAGGAGGCGGGGCGGAGGAAAGAAGATTTTCTAAAACCCATTTCCCCCGAACCACCGGCGAGGTGCGAGTGGAGTAAGAGGTGATGGTTAAAATGCTGCCCTGGCCCAGCAAGCCACCTCGCACGCTGCCTTCGGGAAAAGTCACGCGGCGGAAATAGCTTCCCTCAATGTTGGGGATGCCGTAGTGTTTCGCGAGGCGTTCGTTGAGGAAGCTGTAATTGGAGGCGATCAAATCGAGCACGCTGCGATTCTCGCGCAGCACACTATTCAAGAACAGGTCGGTTTCGCGCCGCATCGCGGCGCGCAGTGTTTCGTCGAAATCCGGGAACAAAATTTCGTCCGGCTGCTTGTTCTCCAGATCACGCAAAAACAGCCACTGCTCGGCGAAATTGGTGACCATTGATTCCGATCGCGGATCCGCGAGCATGCGCTTGATCTGCTGCTCAAGCACCGCTGGGTCGCGTAGCTTTCCTCTGGAGGCAATATCGAGCAGCTCATCGTCGGGGCTGCTGCTCCACAGAAAAAATGACAGCCGCGAGGCCAGTTCCAGATCGCTGATCCGGTATGGTTGTCCGGGCCTGGCGCCGGCCGCATCGCGCTCGATACGAAATAAAAATTGCGGGCTGATCAGCAGACGTTCCAAAGCGCGTTCGATTCCCTGGTCGAAGTCCCGCTCCGCGCGGCCGGACTTGTAGAAAGGCATCAGGTCGTCGAGATCGGAATCAGTCACCGGACGGCGATAAGCGCGCCGAGCGAGCCCGGAAAGAATCTTGCTGGCGCAGGATAATTCCTCCGCGCCGGTATTGGGATGGCAGGCGAAAATACGCTGGCGGCTTGGGGAATCGCCGGGGTTCTTGACGCCATAAGGGCCGCTGAGCGTAGCCAGAGCAATCGCCGGCTGTGTTCCTCTTCCGCGCATGCGAGGGCGAAGGACGGCTTCATCGCGAGCTTCGGTGTGCTCAATGAAAGTAAGGCCCACCAGGTGCTCGCCCGCTTTCACCGGAAAACGGAACTCAAGCGGTTTATCCTGTGCGCCTCCCCGTCCCCGGCCTCCGCGACCTCCTCTTCCTCCAGCGCCGCCGGCAGCGGGTCCGCCGATCGCCGCAAGCTGCACCCGCTCGCCATCGACGCTGATTTCAAGCTGGTGCGCCTCGCGTCCCGCGCCCGCCAATTCGAGCTTCACGGAATACTCGCCATCCACGGGAAAGGTATTGCGAACTGCCAGCCCTCCGCGCGTGCCGAAAGAAAGCTCGTCCACGCGGGCGTCCTGCGGCTGCTCCGGGGAGAGGCGATAGATGTTCACCATCGCTGGAATATTCGTATCGCCCACGGCGAAGCGGCTGATCTTCCTTGCGGCATCCAAGTAGCGTTCCATCGTGCTCGGCGAGACGAACAGCAGATCGGCAATGTTGTCGAACCCGCTCGATACGTTATCCGGCGGAAGCAGCAGGTTGAAATCCACCTCTTTGGGTAATGATTCGAGCCCCAGCAAATCGCGAACCGCGTTCTTATACTCGGTGCGCGTAAGGCGATGCAGGGACGGGAGCTTGCCGACATTGGGCTTTGCCGCCGCTGCACGGTCGAGGTCGTTCTCAAGAAAGGAGGTCAGCGAGTTGTAGGTCGATTCGTCGGGCCGCGGCATGCCGGCGGGCGGCATCGCCCGGCTGCGCAACTTCCAATCGACCTTTTCCCAAAATTCCGCATCCGCGCCAATATGAGAAAGATTCGCAGGATCGAGGACCACGCCTCCGGTTTTGAGCCGGGCATTATGACAGGTGGTGCAGTACCGATTGAGCGCGACACTCGCGGAGAATGGGGCGGAGGCTGCCGGCGATTGCGCGGCGGCGGGTAATATTCCGCAGACGAAAATAACACCGAGTTTGGCGAGGATTTCAGGTCCCGTCCGCATGGGTTGCGCCCGCGAAAACCACATCCATTGTACTCCGGGTAGGACAAGCTCAAGCTTGTCCCACACAGGCTTCAGGCTGTGACATGGCATATACTGGGCGGACAGGAGGCCACATGAGCGCTCGGCTGGCGATCGTCATGGCTATTTGCGCGGCATTGCCGGGTTTGGCGGCCGATGCCCAGCACACTCCGCTGATCGATGCCGCGAAAGCGCAAGACGCGGCGGCGGTTCGCGCTCTGCTCGCGCAAGGCGCCGACGTGAACGCGGCCGAGGCCGACGGCTCGACCGCTCTGCACTGGGCGGCCCAACGCGACAATCTGGAAATCGCGAATCTTCTGATCGCCGCCGGCGCGAATGTGAAAGCAGCCACGCGCTACAACATCACGCCTCTTGCTCTCGCCTGTACAAATGGCGACGCGGCGCTGATTGGCCGGCTGATCGATGCCGGAGCCGATCCCAACGGCGTCTCCGAAGAAGGGCAAACCGCGCTGATGACTGCATCGCTTACGGGAAAAGTGGAAGCTGTAAAGCTGCTTTTGGCGCGCGGCGCCAAGGTGAACGTGCAGGAGCCGTACAAGGGTCAAACCGCGCTGATGTGGGCCGCTTCCGAAGGCAATGCCGCCGCCGCGGAGATGCTGATCGAATTCGGTGCGGAGGTGAAGGCCAAATCCAAAGGCGGATTCACGCCGCTTCTGTTCGCGGTGCTCAATGCTCATATTGAGGCCGCCAAGGTCCTGCTGGATCATGGCGCCAACGTAAACGACGTCGCGCCGGACGGCACAACCGCACTCGGTATGGCGGTGGTCAACGCTTACTTCGAGCTTGCCGCGGTCCTGCTCGATCGCGGCGCCGATCCCAACCTTCCCGATCCCCGCGGTTCGGCTCTCCATATCTTGACTTGGCTAAGGAAACCGGGCACGGATGGCGCGGCCGGCGTCGGCAACACTCCCCACGGGCCGCCGCCCCCCACTGGCAACGTCACTTCGCTCGAGCTTGCGGAATCCCTCCTCAAGCACGGCGCCAATCCAAATGTCCGCATTGCATGGAAGGAAAACGTTTTTGGCAAGGAAGGCGGCACAGCCAAAAATCCTCCGAATATTCAGCTCGGGCGGCATTTGTTGAGCTATGTGGGCGCCACTCCCTTTTATGTCGCTGCGAAGAATGGCGATGCGCCGTACATGCGCTTGTTGGCGAAATACGGTGCGGACCCCAAGATTCCCACGAAAGCCGGCATCACGCCTTTGATGGTGGCGGCGGGATTGGATTATTGGGAAGGGGAAAGCCCGGGTCCGTTCGCGGGCGTATCAGAGGCCGAAAGATTGGACGCGGTGAAGCTCGCGCTGGAATTGGGCAACGACGTCAACGCGCACGCCAATTTCGGCGATTACCCGATGACCGGCGAACCTTCTTACACGCTCTTGTATTATCCGCTGAACATCGACGACCTGCTGAATCTGGGCGTCGGCGATCCCCGCTGGAATGGCAGCACGCCCTTGATTGGCGCGGTGGTTTCTGGTCAGCCCTCCATCGTCCAGTTTCTGGTGGACCACGGCGCGGATGTGACGGCGAAGACGAAATTGGGCTGGACGCCGCTGATGGTCGCGCAAGGCGTATTCTTCGCCAACGCAAAGAAAGAATTTCCCGCCGCTGCGGAGATTCTGAAGAAAGCGATGGCCCGGCAAGGTCTCCTCGCTGCGGCAGCGGCGAAGTAACTGACAAGGGCTTCGCCCTTGATATCCCTTCGGGATATAGAAGCCAGAAGTCAGAAGCCAGAATCGAACGCTCAGAGGATTTCCGCTGGCGGGCCTCGGCCCGGATTAGTCTACAGCTTGAATTTGGCGCTGAGAGCGCCCTTGTAGTCGGCCGCGGTCCACTCTATGGGGACTGGGTCCAACTCAAGCAGAGCGGCAGTAGCTCCCACCACCCTGTCAGTGATTTCGTCGTTGTCGAGCATTGCCCGGAGCTTGGGTAGAACCCGCAAATCGCGGCGTTTTCCAAGGCCAATGGCAGCTTCTTCGCGTACGTCTTCGTTGGCGTCGTTCACGCAACGAAGGAGAGCTTCGCGAATCCCAGGTGAGTCGGAATCCCCCTGCACTCCGAGGCCGAAGACCGCCCAATCACGGACATCGGAACAGGCATCCATTGTGAGCTTCACTAAGCCACGGATCGACTGCGGGTCATTGGGGAAGCAGCCCAGAGCAAAGGCCACGGCAAAGCGAACGTTCTGGTCTGGGTGATCCTGATAGCGGAGGATTATCACTCCATCTTGGCGAGTGCGATTAGGAATCGGTCATTGACAGCTTATCTGAACTTCTGGCGGCATCCGATGTATCGTTCCGTCGTTTGCACAGACGCATGACCGAGAAGAAACTGACTTTGTTCGAGTTCGTGTCCTGCGCCATGCGCAAAGGCGAGCACAAGTGCGGACTAAACCGCTGCCGGAATGGCCGGCTTATGGGTATTGAATGGCTCGTCTGGACCAGCAAGGTGGGGAGTGGAGCAGTATCGGTGCCGCCTTCGGCGTGAAGCGCCCCTGCGCTCCCTGTCTGGAGTGAGGAAAAAGC
>DATDGT010000098.1:0-8688 GCA_036521975.1 Bryobacteraceae bacterium | reverse complement strand
CCGACAGCGCCAAGTCGGGTGTGTCTAGTGACGATGTGGCGAAAGAGATTCAGGCGATGAAGCAGCGCATCCAGCAACTCGAACGACAGGCGAACAATCCTGCGGATGCGCCTGCCGATGGCATCGCCTCGACCACGCCGATCCTGCCGCCGTCCGCATTGCTTCCGAAGCCCACGGTGGCGCCCGCGTTGACTCCCCAAACCGGAGTGCCGCTCGCTCCTCAGGCGGCCGCCGCAGCCCCCGCGGCAGCTCCGGCCGCGCCGGCAGGGCAGGAGCAAGCGCCCGCCGCCCCGCCCGCCGTCGATTTGGATACTCCCTTCGCCTACGCCGATTTCACCTGGATGCTCTCCAATCCGCGTAACCACGACGAAGTCCTGGACGGAAAGTATTTTTCCGGCGAATTCCGAGTCGATACCAATTACATGTACGACTACAACCATCCCATCGATCATACTCTCGATGAAACGACGGAGGGCGAGCGAACGGGAGAGTTCGTCATTCAGGCTCTGGGCATCGGCGGCGATTTCCACGCCGGCAATATGCAAGGCCGCATTCTGACGCAGTTCGGCGCCGTCGCGACGGCCGTGCCGCGCAACGACGCCAGTTACAGCAACGGCCAATGGGATCTGGCCGATGCTTATCGTTACCTGACCGAGATGTACGGCGGCTATCACATCAACGTGAACCACGGCCTTAACATTCAGGTGGGCGACTTCCTCTCCTACATCGGTCTGTTCAGTTACTACAGTTTCGACAACTGGATCTACCAGCCGTCTTATGTGTCGTCCAATACGCCGTGGTTCTTCACCGGGATGCGCGTGCAATGGTTTCCCACCAATAAGCTGAAGATCGAGCCGTGGTTGATCAACGGCTGGCAGACCTACGCCAAGTATAACGGCAGAGAAGGTGTCGGCGGTCAGATTCTGTGGCGGCCCACCGGGAATCTCGACTTTGTCTGGAACACCTATACACTTGGGCGCGACACTTTGTATAACCCCTACCGCTCTCGCTATCACGCGGATTGGAGCCAGGAGTGGAAGTTTTATGAGAATCCCAACACATTCATCAAGCGGATGGCGATGACCGTTACGGAAGACTTCGGCTGCGAAACCGGCGGCGGCGTGGTGTGCACGCACGGGAACAGAAACGGCCGGCCCCCGGCTCAGAACTTCACCGGCATCATGGCGTATCAACGTATATGGTTCAGCGAGAAGTACGCTTTTAGTTACGGTGGCGGCGTAGTGAACAATCCCGGCCGCTATCTGGCTCTGCTGCCGCCGATCGACGGCGCCACCGCCACCACCGGCACGCCGTATTTCCCGGAAGCTCCCGGTCTGCCGTTCAAGGGCTATGATTTCCAGTTGGGCTTCGATTATATGCCCAGCCAATGGGTAACATGGCACGTTGAGTGGACGCAGCGCGGTTCCGACGTTCCGCTTTTCGTCGGTCCCGGGGGAGTAACGCCCCCTGGGGGCAACAACGGCTTCCCGGCCCAATATGCGTGCATGGATGGGACTCCGTCGCTCACGGCAACGGGCTGCGGCAACGACGGCGGTCTTTGGAACCCGGATCTGCGCAAGCAAGAACGGCGCTGGATTTTCGCGCTGATGGTGAAGTTGTAAATGGATACCGCTCGGTCGCGGCTCGGTCAATCGCTCCGAGCCGCGCGCGCGAGCAAGGTTTGGACGGGAGGTAGTTATGCATCGAACGTTTCTCGCGATATGTTTTGCCGGATTGCTCACGGCGGCCGGGCCCCCGTGGGCCGATAAACCCGTCGAGCAGTGGAACGAGCAAGACGCCAAGCAAATTCTCAGCGGTTCGCCGTGGGTCAAGAAGATCATACCCGCGCAACTGGCTAATGTAAGCGAGGAGGCGCGCCGGCAGTCTGGCCGCATGGGCGGAGGGCAAGGGCAAGGTGTCGGCCTGACTGCGCTCGGCCCCTCGGCTGTGACAGGTGTGGGCTCCAGCGAGCCGTCGCGAAAGCGGCGGCGCGGCATCGGTCCGGTGGAAGTTCGCTGGGAGAGCGCTCGCCCGGTTCGCATTGCGGAGAAGACCACGCGGGAAGACGACCCTCCTGCCTGGCAAGGCGATATGTACGCGATCGCCATCTACGATGTTCCGGGCCTGGATGTGGATCAGAAGGGACTAGCCGCCGAGTTGAAGCATGCGGCGCTGTTGAAGGCCGGCCGCAAGAAGGAACTCCGGCCGACGGAAGTGCAACTGCTGCCGCAGGAGGGCGATCTCACAACCATCGTTTACCTGTTCCCGCGCTCGGTCGAAATTACTCCTGAAGACCAGGGCGTCAAGTTCTGGGCCAGGTTCGGGAGGTCCACGATCACCCAGAATTTCTCTCTTCGCGAAATGCAGTTGCAGGGTAAGTTGGAGTTGTGAGGCCCAGTCAGGGTGAATGAAGATGAAACACCTAGCGTGGCTGATCCCCGTTACTGCGATCCTACTGGCTGCCGCAGAACCGTTCTGGAACACGAAGCCCACCCCTCAGTGGACCGAAGAAGAAGCACACCAGCTTCTGACTTCATCGCCCTGGGTGAAAGTGGTGACGGCGAACGTGGCTCGCCCCTTGAGCGAGGACGAGCTAAGACAGGGCGGGGAAATGGGCGAGCATCACGGCGTAGGCTTTGACGGCGTGCAAGGCAACAAACCCGGCAACGCGCAGTTACCTTCGGCGGCAGACATGTTGTTCACGGGCAAAAATCAGCCTGTCTCGCGCTTTCACTCCAGCACGGCCACCGTGCGCATAAGCTGGGAGAGCGCCTTGCCGGTGCGCATCGCCGAGTTGAAGGACCACGAGGTCGAGCCGCCGACGCTCGAAGGCGAAGGGTACCGGGTCGCGGTGTACGATGTGCCTGGCGCATACTTCAAGGACGATCCCAAGAAGTTGGGCGATCCCTTCAAAAACACATCGTTCTTGCGGCGTGAAGGCAAAACCGACGTAAAGCCCACCAGGGTCGAGGTGTTCCAACGCGGAACCACGTTGGTGATTACGTTCCTGTTCCCCTCTTCGGCGGAGCTCTCCGTGAAGGACCACTGGGTTGAGTTTATAGCCCAAATCGGGCGGGTCCTGGTCGACTATCACTTCGATCTGACGCAAATGGAGTTTCAAGGGAAGCTGGAGCTGTAGTTGTCAGTTATCAGTTGTCAGTCGTCAGCTCATTTCTGCAGTTGGGTTGGGCAAGATGGTGGCACAGGCTTCAGCCTGTGAACTGGCGCTCTTACGCGGGTTCCGCGTGGGGGCGCGGGCGCTCGATCGGAACCCCACCCGGGCACTGAAAGCTGAGAACTAAAAACTGACGACTGATAACTATCAGATTTTTATGCGTTTTTCATGATTTTTCCGCAACACTTAAACCGTGAAAGGCGCATGGGATTTGTCTCCCTGGCCGACGGCGAAATGGAGCGCCGCCGGGTTCGGGGCCCTAGCGCTGCTGGTGGTGGTAGGCCCACGGCTGCAGTTGGGATTCGCAGCGGCTAGTTTCTGCTGCCTGTTGCTGATCGTGGCGGTGTCGCGGGCGGGAAGCCTCGCGGCCTCGGCGTTGGTTTCGGTCGCGTCAGTGGTCTGTTTGGATTATTTTTTTGTGGAGCCATTGTATTCCTTCAGGATCGCCAAACCGTTGAACGCGCTCGCGCTGGCTTCGTTCCTGGCGACCGGTCTAGTCATTGCGCATCTGACGGCCAACGCGCGGGTGCGCCTGGATACATCGCGCTTGCATCACGAGAAGCTTCAAGGCCTCTATGACCTGGCTCAACAGCTTTTATCGCGCGAAGCCGATATGGCCACGGATCGGGATTTTCTAGCGCCGTTCCTGGGCGTTTTCGGCGTTCAGGCGGTATGCTTGTTCGACGCCACCAGCGCCGAGCTGCACATCGCTGGGCACGCTTCGGATCTGCTCGAGACCAAAACGGGCGACGCCTTTGTGCGAGGCCGGGACGAGGACGATTTCAAGAGCCGGATTTTCGTTCGCTCCATCCGGGTAGCGGGGCGCACCACCGGCGCCATTGGATTTTTGGGATTGGAAGATCCGGCGGTCACGGCGGGACCATTGGCGGCGCTGGCTGCCGCTCACCTGGAGCGAGCGCATTCGTTTCATAAGGCCAGCCGCGCGGCCGCGGAGGCCCAGACGGAAAGTTATCGCTCGGCAATTCTGGACGCTCTGGCGCACGAATTCAAAACGCCGCTGGCGACCATCCTGGCCGCGGCGGGAGCTTTGCGCGAGGTCGATTCCCTGGGTCCGAGTCACCGCATGATGGCCGAGACCGTCGAATCCGAGACCGCGCGACTGAGCCGGCTCACTTCCCGCTTGATCCGCACGGCGCGTCTGGAGCAGGAAGAGGTCAAGCCGTGGATGGAGCTGATGGATGTCTCTTCGGTGGTCGATGAAGCCGTGGAGCAGTACGCGAAACTTGCGCCCGATCGGGCGATCTCGGTGATCAAGGAATGCGAATCTTCCGAGGTCCTGGCCGACCCCGAGTTGGTGCGGTTGGCCGTCAGCCAGCTCTTGGATAACGCGTGCAAATATTCCGTTCCGGGATCGGCGATCACAGTGGAAATTTCGCGGGAGGGCGATGCGGTCGCGGCGCGCGTGCTCAGCTCGGGCGAGGAGATTTCGCCCGCCGAGCGGCAGAAGATTTTCGACCGCTTCTATCGCGGCTCCGGCGGTCGCCGCATGGCGCACAGCTCCGGCCTGGGATTGTACGTCGCGCGCAAGATCGCGCTGGCACACGGAGGCAGTCTGGATCTGGAGGGCGGCCGCGCCGGCGGCGCGTCCTTCTGCCTGCTGCTTCCAGTTCCGGAAAGTGAGCGTCGTGAGCGCGTCGCAAACGTCTCCGCAGCCGTCTAGACCGCACAGCGTTTTGGTGGTAGACGATGAGGCGGCTCTGCGCAAAGTCATCCGCGCGTCGCTGGCCGCCAGCGGATTCACCGTCGAGGAAGCCGGCACGGGCAAGGAAGCCGTCAGCTCCGTTCAGCAGCGGTCCTTCGATCTTGTGCTCCTGGACATTAATATGCCCGGCATGGGCGGCGTGGAAACCTGCCGGCAGATCCGCACTCTGGCTCCGCGCACGGGCATCATCATGGTCACAGTGCGCGATGCGGAAGAAGATAAGGTACGGGCGCTCGAGGCCGGCGCCGACGATTATGTCACCAAGCCCTTCCGTTTCCGCGAGCTGATCGCGCGATTGGGCGCGGTGCTGCGGCGCACGCGGGCGCTCCGCGAGCCGGATTCGGGGTTGCTTCACGCTGGCGACCTCAAGCTCGATCTCGACCGCCGGCAGTTGTTGAGGAAAGGCGAGCAAGTCCGCCTGTCGCCCAAGGAGTTCGACCTGCTGGCCTTCCTCATGAAGAATCAGGGCGTCCCGATGACTCATATCAAGCTGCTCCGCGCGGTGTGGGGTCCGGAGTACGGCGGGGAATTGGAGTACTTGCGGAGCTACGTGCGCATGCTGCGGAAAAAAATAGAGGAGGACCCGGCGAGGCCTCAATATATCCTCACCGAAGCCTGGGTAGGCTATCGCTTTCAAAACCCGTTCGATCCCGACCCCCGCATCGACCCGGATGCCCAGTGAAAACCTGGGCTCCGGCCCAGGTCTGGACGGATGCTGATACTCTGCTATTCATGGTACTTTGTGATACGGAGTACTTTAACAAGATCGATTGATCGCGGCGACCTTCATTCTGGTTCATTCTGATTCATTCTGACTCCAAAAATTTCATTTCCGCCATCAATTCGCGGGCTAAAGCCCGTGCCACCATTTCGCCCAACCCGACTGCACGAAATGTAGAAACTTATGAAACCGAGAGTTGAGCCTCGCGCGGGCTCAAGCCCGCCCTCAGTAATTTGGTTGCGGCTACGCCGCCCTGTGTACTTAAGCCCGCCCCAATGTCAATGTTAAGATCGACTTGGGGTTAGGGCGCGTAGCTCAGGTGGATAGAGCATCAGCCTTCTAAGCTGAGGGTCGCTGGTTCGAGTCCAGCCGCGCCTACCAACAGCCTTTCAACGGTCGTCCCTTCCGCTCCCACGGTACCTCAGCTTCCCGGCCATCAGCCGGGCGTCGATTCTGTTCGAGGCGTCGAGGAAACACGCCTGTTTTCCGTTTCGGGAAGCGCGGTTTGGTCGCGCTGAGAGTTTTGGGCGCTTATCCAGGCGGGCGGGTTCGGCGCGCTGCGAGCTGGGCACGGCCATTGTCACGCGCTTTCGACGATCGCGCGGCTGGGCGATGAGGACCCGCTGATCGACCCTGGAACTTTCACGTACACTGGCGAGCCACGCTGGCGCCGCTGGTCTCACGGCTCCGCCGCGCACAATTGGTGTTCACCCATCCCGCCAGCTTGGAAGAAGGCGGGGGGGAACGGCTGCCGCTCTCGCGCATACGGCCAGAAAGAATCCGCTCCGGCGATCTTGGCCGCCCTGCAGGCAGACACACGCGTCTTTCTGTGCGCCGCGTTGGTGGCAACAGGCGATGCGGAAGCTGTCGACCGACGATGGTCACCGAAATCGGCCAAGTTGGCTTCAAATTGACGGGCAGGTTGCGGCGGGAGATCTGGTTTAACTGGATACATGAATAACTCCGACCGTTCGTTCACAATCGATTGTTTGGGAGGAGGTCTTTATTTTTCAAGCATTTCAAGGTTCATTCCGCTGGGGACTCCAGCGCCATGGTTTCATCATGGGCGCGTGGTGAGCGCTCTCACCCAGCTCCGAAACAACAAAGGAGGATAGGACACTTGAATCGAATAAGCCGTTTATTGCTTCCCGCCGCCGTCGCGGGACTCATCTGCCAGGCTCAAACCCAGGTCAATCTCCAGACTCAAGCCAAGAATGTCGACTTTTCCCAAGCTCCCTCGACGAAGCCATTCACGGTGGGGGCGACATTGCCGGCCACCTGCGAAGTTGGACAAGCGTTTTTTAACACCAGCGCCGCGGCCGGCGCCAACTGGTACGGCTGCGTGGCTGCGAATGTTTGGACGGTTCAGTCGGGGAGCAGCGGAGGAATTACGCAGTTGTCCGGGGATGTCGCGGCGGGACCGGGGTCCGGCGCCCAGACTGCGACGATCCAACCTGGCTCCTTAACCCTCAACAAGATGGCAAATCTTGCGGCTGACTCTATCATCTGCAACAACACCGGCTCGGCGGCGACACCCATCGCCTGTACGCCGGCTCAGGTAAACGCGATGCTCGGCGTGAGCGGAGGCGGGAGTGGAAACTGCCCAGCCAGTGGGAGCCCGGCCGGCGTAGTGCCGGCGTCGAATGGCAGCGGGGCCTGCAAGAATACATCGATTACCGACAACGGAACGACGGTTAGCATGACGGAGCCCATAGCTCTGACGGGATCTACAAGTGGCACAGCCACCATCGAGCCCCAAGCGGCGGCTGGCACGCCTACGCTGACGCTACCCAACACGACTGGAACTTTCGCCGTCGGGGCCAGTTCTCCTCTTAGTCTGAACGCTACAACTGGCAATCTGACATGCCCCACCTGCGCCACTACGACAAATGGAGGGGCGCTGTCGGCCACGTCCCCGGTTACGATCAGCGCGGCAGGAGTAATCGCGTGCTCTACGTGTAGCACGGCTACGATCAACAGCGGATCACAGTACAATCTTGCATATTACTCGGCTTCTGGCTCCAGTACGACGGTTTCGGGATTATCCAATGGAACAGCCAAGCAGATCCTGGTAGCCGGTTCCCCGGACAATTACATTGATTATCCCGACGTCAAGGTAGTCCCGACAGCAGTATGCAATGCTGGCACCGCTGGCCCGGCGTGGACGATTCCATCGTCTGGCGGCTTTAGTGTAGCTTGTAGAGCCGGGACAAATAACCTGCTTGGAGCACTCCAAGGAACACCTTCAAGCGGGGCCACGGCGTATTTCGATTTCGAGCTACCCGGTGATTGGGACACAACCAATCAACCATACGTGCAAATCTTTTACGGATCCGGCTCCAACACGAGCGGTACCGTGATATTCACCGTCTCTACTGCCTGTATGGGGGCCGAGGCCGGGGGAACCACTGACGACCCGTCCTTCAATGCCAATTCAGCGTTTTCTACCCAGACGATGGCCACCGCGAACAGAGCCTGGGCCGTGAGCGGCAAACTGACGGCAGTGACAAGCGGGAACAATTGCGATGCAGGCTCGAATATGATCGTCAAGGTAGTCTTGAGCGGGACGGCATCCAGTGCGATCAATGTTTACAAGGCGAGCGTCACGGTCCCGAGGCTGCTGACTGTACAGGCAAATTGATTATGAAACGCATTCTTTCGTGCCTTCTTTCGTTTCTACTCGCCTGGCCCGCATGCGCGAGCATCACAGTTGTGCAAACGGTCGCACCCGCAAGTTCCAACTGCGGCTCCACCTCGGGAACAACCTGTGTGTTCTCTCCGTCTGCTACCAGAGCAGGTGATACCTTGGTGGCCGCCGTCTGGTGGGCTGGCGCGACCAGTATGGTTACCCCGCCTACGGGCTGGACTGCGGATTCCAACAGTTTAGTGACTCAGACCGGCAGCGGCAATAACCACTTACTCCAGTTCTTTTCACTCGCGTCCAAATTAGCAGCTTGAGCGCTTCTCGCATAGTGAAAACGCTGCACATCGGCCAGGGTTGAGCCGAGGCAAACATGCGACGCGTCGGCCGTGGCCGAGTAGGTGCCTTCCGAGTTTTTTGAGGGCTGC
>DATDGT010000097.1:0-53852 GCA_036521975.1 Bryobacteraceae bacterium | reverse complement strand
CTTGCACGTTTGCTCCACGCTTCTTTCAGACCCTCTGTCGCCAGAACGCCCTTGCGTTTCGCTAACCCTTCACCTCCACCAGGTTGGGTAGAAGACTTTCACTTCCAAACTGCCGAACATGCTCGGCACACAACTCCAGGCGCTCTACTTCGAGAAGTAGAGCGTGCATTCGCCTGCTGCTGTATGCTGATTTTGTGCCCGCCTATGAATTCCGATTGAATGGCGCGGCGGCGACCGTGGACTCCTGGGATCCCAATCAGCCGCTGCTCTATCTTCTTCGTAACGCGCTCGGTATGCACGGCCCGAAGTTCGGCTGTGGACTGGCGCAATGCGGCGCTTGCACCGTATTGATTGACGGAAAAGCCACGCGCTCGTGCATCACCACAGTGCGACAGGCCGCCGGCAAGACCGTGACGACAATTGAGGGCCTAGGCAGCCCCGACAAGCCCGATCCCGTCCAAGCCGCTTTCATCGCGGAACAGGCAGCGCAGTGCGGTTACTGTACCAACGGAATGATCATGGCGGCCAGGGCGCTCCTAAATCAAACGCCCAAGCCCACCCGCGATCAAGCGAAGGAAGCCTTGAAAGGCAATCTGTGCAAGTGTGGAACCCACACACGCATCCTACGAGCAGTGGAGCGCGCAGCGGCAGCGGCCGCACAAGGGAGGCGGGCATGATCTCGCGGCGCGATCTGCTCAAATCCGGTTGCACGCTAGTGGTCGGCTTTCGTTTTCAAAGCTCAGCGTTGGCGCAAGACGCGGCACAGAGTGCGGCCTACGGCAAGCCCGCCGATCCCAAACCAGTCGATCCCAAAGAGGTCGATAGTTTCCTGGCTATCAACGCCGACGGAACGGTGACGATCTACACCGGCAAGGTCGACCTTGGCACAGGTCTGCGAATCGCCATAAGGCAGATGGCAGCCGAGGAATTGGATCTTCCGATTGATCGGGTCACGCTGGTAGAGGGCGACACGGCGCTCACCCCGGACCAAGGCTCTACCGGCGGCAGCACGGGACTCACTCGCGGTGGTGTCGAAGTTCGGCAAGCGGCGGCCACCGCTCGTCAGGCACTCCTGAAGCTGCCTCCGGGACAGCGCATGAGCGGCCGCTTCTTTACAAACGTCGATCCCAAGGCGCCTCTCAAAGATCCCGCCCAATACAAGGTGGTCGGTAAGCCCATCCCCCGCCCCGATCTGCCGGCCAAATGCACGGGCCGCCACACCTACGTTCAAGATTTCCAGTTACCGCGAATGCTTCACGGACGCGTCATCCGCCCGCCCGCCATCGGCGCCAAGCTCGTGTCGGTGGACGAATCCTCGATCCGCGGCATCCCGGATGTGCGTGTGGTGCGGATTGAGAATTTTCTCGGCGTAGTGGGGAAAGATGAATGGGCCACCATCCGCGGCGCCCGCGAATTGAAGACGGCCTGGAGCGCGGGGACCGAACTGCCTGGAAGCGATGGGCTGGCGCAATACGTGCGGCAGTCCCGGACAGCGCAAATCCAAACCATCGTGAATCGCGGCGACGCCGCAGCAGCGCTGGAATCGTCGGCCAAGCGCTTCTCGGCCACATATTTCTGGCCCAACCAGAGTCACGGCTCCATCGGCCCATCGTGCGCGGTCGCCGACGTTCGCGTTGACGGAAGCGCCACGGTGTGGTCGTCCTCGCAAGGCCCGCATGGTCTCCGGCAGAACCTCAGCAAAGTTTTCGGACTGCCGGAAGAGAAGGTCCGGGTGGTGTATCTGGATGGCGCGGGCTGTTACGGCGGCAACGGCAATGAAGATGTCGCCGCCGATGCCGTATTGCTTTCGAAGACAGTCGGCCAGCCCGTGCGCGTCCAATGGATGCGACATGACGAACATGGATGGGACCCGAAGGGTCCCCAGCAGTTGCTGGACGTAGAGGCCGGCCTCGATACCGAAGGCCATATCCAGGCTTGGCGCACCGCGATGTGGGTGCCGGCGGCTGTGCCGGGAAGCCGTCCGTTACTCGCGGCCGATGCCGCCGGCATTGCTCAGGATCACGGCCAAGGAGCGGGCCTGCTGACACAGAATGCCGACCCGCCGTACACCGCCGCGAATGTGCAAGTGGTGGTGAATTCGATTGCCGCGACGCCGCTGCGCCCGTCCAATCTGCGAGCGCCCGGCAAAATCGCGAACGTCTTCGCCGTCGAAACCTTCACGGATGAGCTCGCCCACGCCGCGGGGCTTGATCCGCTGGCGTTCCGGCTGCGCGGCCTTTCCGATCCGCGTGGCGTGGAGGTCCTGAAGCGCGTCGCCGAAATGTTTGGCTGGCAGGAGCGCGGCTCGCCGAATCCCAACGCGGGCCAGGGGAGCGTGAAAATCGGGCGCGGAATTGCCTATGCCCGGTATAAACAAGCCGAAAACTATGTCGCGCTGGCGATGGAAGTAGAAGTGGACACAGCCACCGGAAAAATCAGCGTCCGCCGCATCGCTTGCGCTCACGACTGTGGCTTAGTGGTCAACCCCGACGCTCTGAAGAATCAGATCGAGGGCTGCATTGTGCAAACGCTCAGCCGGGCCCTGCATGAGGAAGTGAGGTTTGACGCGTCGCGCGTCACCAGCGTGGACTGGTCCAGTTACCCGATTCTGACCTTCCCGGAAATTCCTACGATTGAGGTTGCGCTCATCAATCACCCCGAATTGCCACTGCTCGGAGCAGGCGAGGCATCCTGCGTAACCGCGGCCGCCGCGCTCGCCAATGCCGTCTTCGACGCGACAGGCGCAAAGCTGCGCGTCGCGCCATTCACCCCGCAGCGGGTCAAGGCTGCGCTCGCATAGAACCGCGTGCGGTCCTTCAGGCAGCCGCTCTCTTTTCGGAAGGAGGGCTGGCGAGATGAACTGAGCGATCTCGTGCCGACGTGAAGGCGACGTCACACGAGTTGAGCCCACTCGATGCGGCAGACATGCCCCCCTGAATGCTCTACGGCCGGATCAAATAGAATGATGGTTTTAACGTGCGCAACCACATAGAGAACTTCTTCCAGGATGTTACGCACTCGCTTCGGATGTTTCGCCAAAATGTGGCTTTCACGGTATCCGCAATAGCTGCATTGGCACTCGGCATCGGCGCAAGCAGCGCAATTTTCTCGCTGGTGAACGCGGTCCTGCTGAAGCCTCTACTGTTCGCGAGTCCGACCGCGTGGTGCGAGTCCTGCTCACATATCAGGGCCGCGCAATTTCAGCGGAGAGTCCTCAAATCGTTTCCTTTTGGCGTCAGCACGACGAAGTTCTCCAGGATGCGGCTGCCAGCCGGCTCGAACTGATGAATCTGGCTGGAGCTGCGGACCCCCAGCAAGTCACGGTCGGCCGCGTAAACGCAGAGTTCTTTCATCTGTTCGATGCACCCGTTTCCCTTGGCCGTACGTTTGCCGCCGAGGAAGGTCTGCCCAAATCGGGCCATGTTGCCGTGCTCAGCCACGCTTTATGGTTGCGAAGTTTCGGCGCCAACGCACACGTCCTCGGGAAAAGTATCTTGCTTGCAGGAACCTCATATCTCGTCGTTGGAGTACTCAGTCCAACGTTCGACACCGAACAATGAGCCTTTACGGGAGGCTTTAGTCGGCGACGTGCGTGCTTCTCTGATGATCCTGATGGGGGCCGTCGCACTCGTTCTTCTGATCGCCTGCGCGAACGTCGCTAACCTACTGCTTGCCAGCGCGATTGGAAGGACGCGCGAGATCGCTGTTCGTGCGGCCGTTGGGGCCGGTCAAATTCGCCTCATTCGCCAGGTGCTAACAGAGAGCGTCATGCTATCAGTCAGTGGAGGCGTGCTCGGGCTCCTGTTTGGTTTTTTCTTCATATTGTTAGGCGTCAGGATACCGGCCCAACGTTCGACAGACATCAACCCCGCGGTGGCGCTGCGCTACGAATGACCGCTGTCGAAGCGGCAGGAGCGCCCCTCGCCGAATCCCAAAGCTGCGCGTCGCGCCGTTCACCCCGCAGCGGGTCAAGGCCGCACTCGCTTAGCGGCCCCGGGCGTTTGCGTATTGTCAGCTCGCCTACCGCTCCAGTTCCTCCCGCCAGTTCAGCACTATGTCGATCGATCCGGGCTCGCTATCTTCCGGCGTTATCGCGACGAGAAACCGTTTGCCATCGGCGGAAGCGGCATAGGATTGAATGTTCGGTGCGCGAAATAAAATTTGCGGAATTCCAGGGCGGAGAACCTCGGGCCCCGCCTCCATTGCCACGGACATGAGCGTGTTCTCAGAGGACCGAAAGTACATCTCTTTCCCATCCCCGCGCCAGTCGGGATCGCTCCCGCCGGCCGCGGAAATGACCCACTTTCCGTTGGGCCCCGGAAACGTTTGCACGTAGATCTCATCGCGGCCCGATTCGTTCGAGACGTAGGCCATCCAGCGGCCATCCGGCGACAGGCGAGCGCTCTTAAGCGCGAAATCGCTTCGCAGAATGGGCATTGGCTTGCGCTCTGGTTCCAGCAGCAGTTCCCAGATCGCGGATTTGCCAGATATCTCTTCCTCGTGGAAGAGAATGATACGGCCATCGCGCGACCAGGAGTCCACAGTTAACCGATTAGGGGAACGGAACAGCATCTCCGGATTGCCTGCTCCATTAACTTGCTTGACAAAAATGCCGCTCCCGCTACCTTGCTGCATCCCGAAGACGATCCGCGTGCTATCCGGCGACCATACGGCTGCCGTGGGCGTGCCGGGTCCAAACGTCAGGCGCATCGTGGTGTCGCGCGCGAAATCCAGCAGCCACACACCCGAATCCCGCACCACCGCCGCCTTCGCCCCATCGGGGGACAGCGAGAGCGAACCGCCTTCCGCTGGTTCGCCCAAACCCCCTAACCCTCTGCCGCTGCGATCGAACCACATCAACCGGGCTTGCGGACCAGGTCCGGCCCAGTACGCCAGAGTGTTGCCCGCGACGGAAAAGGACCGGACCTGTTCCGCGAAACGAACCAGACGCACATCGCCGTGGATTTGCATCCGCTCCTCATCGAAGGGGTAGGCGATCAATTGCCCGTCTCGAACTGCAAGTAAATAGCCTTGGGCGGCTGCCGCCATGGTGCCGCCCGCCAGCACCTTCGTGCGGTGGCCGGAATTGTAAGCATAGATTCCGGTATTCTCCGGCTGCGGCGAAATTGCGGTAAACAGGAAGCGTTTGGGATCCGGCAAAGGCTGCGGCGCGCGTTGCGTCATTTCTTGCCCCCACGAATCGAGTTGGCTCACGGTCTGCGGGGGTCCACCCACCGATGCTACGCGGAGAAGCACTTGCCCGTCGCTAAACAGAATATTCCCATCGCGGTTCCACGCGCCGCCTGCAAAGCGAGGAGCATCGCAGACGATCTGAGCGAGGCCGGCTGAGCCGCGACGGGGTGCTCACTGGGCCGGAGCGGTCAAGATGACCTGCGTGATCACATTCGCCTGCGGAAAAAGTATCCTGCCAACTGACCAATTCGGAACTAATCGGAGGGCCGTGCGTATAATTGATTACGAATGCCGGAAGGCGACTCGAACAACGGTTCCACCAAGAAGGTTGCGAACGGTTTGGTTGCGGCGAGCTGCGCGGCGGTGCTCACCGTGTATACCGCCGGCTACATCCGCACCAAGTCCGCAGTCGACCGTTTCGAGGCTCAGGCCGCCGAGCGGAGGGCGGCGCTTCCCGAATCAAAGCGAATCGTAGGCCGGGTAGATGGGCCCCGTTCGGCGATGCGCACCGAGCCCGCTACGGAGAGGTCTTCCAGGCACTTCCCCGCTCACGATGCCGCCCGCGCGCCCAAGCGGATTACTCCTGCCCTTCCCCCACCGCCCGAGGTTAAGCTGCTCGATCCCTCCGACGCCGGGGAACCTATCGCGCTCGATGTCAGTCGTTTGCCGCTCGCATCCGATCCCGGCTCTCAGGCGGCTGTGCTTCCCCAGCCGCCGGCTTCGCCGGCCGAAAGTACAGTCGAAGCCGTAGCTCCCGCGCCTTCCGCCCCGAAATGGAAAGACGGGACCTACCTCGGGTGGGGAACCTCGCGGCATGGAAACATTCAGGCCGAGGTCGTAATCGAACAGGGGCGTATTGCCTCTGCAATAATCGCGCAGTGCCGCACCCGGTACTCGTGTTCTGTAATCGAACAACTGCCGCCTCAAGTCGCCCAGCGGCAAAGCCCCGACGTCGACTATGTTTCGGGCGCAACGCAGAGCGCCGATGCGTTCTACTTTGCGGTGGTCGATGCTCTGGAAAAAGCGAAATAGACCGAAACCGTGCCCGTCTCGACCAAGACCGCGATGGGGACGCTCGTAACGATAGAAGTCGTCGGCTCCGGCGAGGGCGCGGATGAGCTTGGCGCCGCCATGGACTGCGCATTCGGGTGGTTTCACGAAATCGAAGAGCGCTGCACGCGCTTTAATCCCCGCAGCGAACTGATGCAGGTTTGCTCGTGCTCCGGTGTGCCGGTACCGGTCAGTACGATTCTTTACGAAGCGGTGCGATTTGCGTTGATGCTCGCCGAAGAGAGTGGCGGTGCCTTCGACCTCACCGTCGGCCACCGCATGGAGAAACGCGGATTCAATCGGGAACATCGCACTGGCGATATCGTCCTGAGTCCTATTACGCCCGATGACGATGTCAGTTTCCGCGATATCGCCCTCAATCCCGATCGAAAAACCATTACGCTCCGGCGGCCACTGACGCTCGATCTCGGCGCGGTGGCCAAAGGCCTGGCTATCGATCTGGCCGCGCGCGAGCTCGCCCCGTTTCAGAATTTTGCTATCGACGCCGGCGGCGACCTGTATCTGGGAGGTTCAAACGCACACGGTACCCCGTGGCATGTCGGGATTCGCCATCCCCGGAGCGACGGCCAAACAATCGCTTCGCTGCGTGTCTCGAATCAGGCCGTCTGTACGTCGGGCGATTACGAACGCCGCTCTCCGGACGGGCAGCATCATATTCTCGATCCCCGTACGGGCGAAAACCCCGACGATATAGCCAGCGTCACCGTCATCGCTTCGGGAGCGATGTTGGCCGACGGTCTCGCGACCGCCGTCTTCGTGCTTGGTCCGGTGCATGGGATTCAACTTCTGAGCCGGCTTGCCGTGGAGGGCTTGATCGTCACCTCCGATCTCCGGCGGTATGTAACTCAAGGCTTGCAGCAAGTTGCGTAAAGTCAAGATCTTCTTCAGAACGCCGAAGGGCCTGCTCACGATAATTCTTGCAGTCCTGTTGGCGATAGCTGCACCCGGTGAAGGGCGCCAGGCAGCAATGGGATTTAGCAGTGCCGCGATTGCCGCCGGGCTACTGGACCTGCTGATCATCCGTGTGAGGAAAAATAAGTGGGAATTTCCCAGTGGCGCGGTGCTCACCGCACTGATTGTGGCTATGGTGCTGCGATCCCAGGAGCCCTGGTATATCGTCACCAGCACCTCTATCGCCGCCGTTCTTAGCAAGTACCTTTTCCGTTCGCGCTCCGCGAATATCTTTAATCCCGCGGCGCTGGCTATCGTTGTCACGTTCTACGTCTTCCATACAGGACAAAGCTGGTGGGGCGCGCTCACCGACGTCGGGCCGGGAGTCATCCTCTTGCTGGGAACGGGGTTCTTTATTGCGAATAGAGTCAACAAGCTGCCCTTGGTGATCACGTTTCTCGGAACGTACTTCCTGCTATTTGCCGTGACAGCTTTCGTCGGCGATGCTCGATGGGTTGCGGAGGTCTTCCGTACTCCCGATCTGGAAGCGGCCCTCTATTTCGCGTTCTTCATCTTGACCGATCCGCCCACATCGCCCGCGAAGCACCCGGATCAAATTATGTGCGGCATGATCGTTGCAGTCGTGAGCTATGCCTTTTTTGAATGGGCCGGCGTAGTTTACTATTTGCTCGCGGGCGTGCTTGCGGGGAATCTCTGGGAAGCATGGCGCCGGGTCAACCGCCGCACCGGCCGGACGTTCCCAAGAGGCCTTGGTGCGTTCCTAGTTGAGCACAGTCCGTGGAGGGAGCGGGCATATCAGTACCGAATGTAGCGCCTAATGGGCCGCATTGACCAATCGCTGCGCACCGTATCACCGCGCTGAGTCCCGTTCAATAACTAACAGAGCGAATGTCCCTGGCAACACCGGCGCTCTTCCTCGGCCGGTCGCGGGCGGCGGCCCGAACTTCGCTGACGCCACGAATATGCGGTGGTTTGTAGAATCTAGCCCCATGTTTCGCGATCCGGCAGGCGTCTGGACGGTTTCCGCGATGTGGTATTGATCCGGCGAATCCTGATGAATCACTGTTAGCGTGCCATCGGCATTCGACGCAAATGCATTGCCGGAAGCCGCGTCGTAGCCGGCGCCATCCACGCCGCTGCCGATCGGGACCGCGGCGACAATCTTGCCGGCCTGGTAATCCGAAACCGCCATCACACCGCTGCGGCAACCGCTGAACAGGCGGTGGTGAGCCGTATCGATCGCCATCGAAACCGGATTCTTGCAGGGCGACGTGGACCAGCGCCGCGCGACCGTGGCTGATTTCGCATCGATTTCCACTACCTCAGCAGTATCCGTGAGGTTCGCATACACTTTGCCGTCGCCGGCGGAAACTCCATATTCGGGCTTCCCGCCCAGTGGAATGTTGGCGATCACGGTCCCGGCGCTCGCATCGATGACTGTCGAGGAGTGGGCATCGCCGTTGAGCGTGAATACCCGATTCGACGGCCTGTCGTAAAGAATGGCATCGGCATCTTCGGCGGCGTGAACGCGGCCAAGCGTTTGGAATGTCTTCAAATCGAACATCACCACGGCCTCGTCATTTCCGGAAGTCGCAAATCCGTGGCCGGAGGATTCGGCGATCGCCGTTCCATGAGCGCCCTGAATGCCCATGACTTCGCCGAGCAGTTTACCCGTATTCTCATCGACAACCATCACACGATTCTGCCGTGCGATAAATACGCGGTGATTCGGCGGATCGGGTACAACGTAATCCCAGCTTCCTTCGCCTCCAAGCTGGTATGTACGCGTGACGCGATAGGACGACTGAGCAAAGAGCATTGCGGCAGTCAACGCAAATAGGACGGCGCTCCGGCGCATAGACGGCTCCTTTCGATCCGATTATATTTCACGCTGGCGGAGGACTGGAGCCGCGCCTTGCAGGAGGAAGTGCGATTTGACGCGTCGCGCGTTCACCAGCAGGTCTAAAGCAAGGCCTAAACCATCACCGGCGAAGAGCGCACAGCGAATGCGTTGTGCGCGTTAAGGGAGTGAATCGAACGTAAAATCGGCAGTCTGCTCATCTCAATTGAAAAGTTCGACCACGTTGCGTTGTTCCGGTTCAGTTGGAAATGGAGAAGGCGTTCCCCCATCAAGCTATTGGAGAGAACGCATGAAGAAGCAACGGAAGCAATATGCGCCGGAAGAGAAGGTCGCCATCCTGAGGCGGCACTTGCCGGAGAAGGAGCCCATCTCGAAGTTGTGCGATTGAAGTGGGACTCCAGCCGACGGTCTTCTACCGCTGGCAGAAGGAATTCTTCGAGAACGGGGCTGCTGTCGGCAGCCATCTTAATTCCGGGGTGGCATTTTGGCAGAGCCGGGCTGCGTCTGCTCGGCGGACTTGCCTCCGAGCAGGATGAGTCCGTCAGCGATAGTCCCGCGCCAGCTCCTCCGCCATCGCCGCCGGAGAAAATCTCTTCTTTGGCAAAGCGGCCTGCGCAACTTGTCATCAGGTGAACGCGAGCGGAGGGAATGTTGGTCCGGATCTCTCCAACGCGGGACGGCTGTCGGTCGCGGAGTTGCGGCAGAAGATCCTGAATCCGAATACGACCATCAATGCGGGTGGGCGCGGCGGAACGGCGGCGCCGGTAACAGTCGTTGTGACCGACAAAACGGGCCAAGAGATCCGCGGCGTTCGCCGATCCGAAGACTCCTTTGGGCTAGTGCTCGTGGATGCTACGGGCAAGCTTCAGCGTCTCGACAAGCGCGCTCTGGCGAGTGTGCGCACGGAGCAGAGATCGCTCATGCCGTCCGATTACGGCCAGCGCCTTTCTGAAACCGAAGTTCAAAACCTGGTGGCGTACCTGAGAAGCCTGAACGGACGCGATTTCAGCAAGACCATCCAAGCCGATATTCCCGGCGGGTTATCCTTCGACCGCATTCGCAATCCGCAAGCTGAGCCCCAAAATTGGCTCACCTCTGGGGCGACTATCAAGGCCATCATTTTTCCGCGCTCAAGGAGATCGATACGGCCAACGTTGGGCAGCTTCAGGCGCGCTGGGCCGTGCAGATGCAGGGCGACTCGGTGCTGGAATCGACGCCGCTGGTGGTGGACGGGATCATGTACGTTTCCGGCCAACCGGGGCAGGTTTACGCTTTGGACGCGAAGACTGGCTTGGCGATTTGGCGCTATCAGCGCACGCCGAAAACGGTTCGTCCCGGTCAAACGAATCGGTTCAATCGCGGGGTGGCGGTGCTAGGCAACCGCGTATTCGTGGGAACGCTGGATGCCGCCCTGGTCGCGTTGGACGCGCGCAGCGGGCTGCCGCTGTGGGAGACCTTCGTGGGAGACACGCTGGCGGGTTATGCCATCACATCGGCGCCGCTGGCTCTTAAGGACAAAGTCATCATCGGCACCGGGGGCGGTGAATACGGGGTTCGGGGCTTTGTGGACGCTTACGATGCAGCTACCGGAAAACGTCTGTGGAGGTTCAACACGATTCCCGGTCCCGGCGAGTTCGGCTTCGAAACGTGGAAGGGCGACACATGGAAACAAGGCGCGGGCACGACCTGGCTAACGGGGAGTTATGACGCCGAGTCGGACACGCTTTTCTGGACGGTCGGTAATCCGGGCCCGGATATTGACGCGGATGTGCGCCAGGGCGACAACCTGTTCAGTTGTTCGGTAGTGGCGTTGGATCCCAACACGGGCCGGCGCAAATGGCATTATCAATTCACGCCGGGCGACAGCCACGATTGGGATGCGACCGAGGACGTGGTTTTAATCGACCGGACTTGGCACGGCCAGCAGCGCAAACTAATGCTGCAGGCCAACCGAAACGGCATGTTTTACGTCCTGGATCGAACCGATGGCCGCTTTCTCTCCGGTAAGCCGTTCGTTAAGCAGACCTGGAATGTGGGTTTCGACGAGAATGGCCGCCCAAGATTTGCGCCGGGCTCCGAATCGACGCCCGAGGGCGCGATTGTGTATCCGGGGCTCGGCGGGGGAACGAATTGGCAGTCGCCTTCCTACAGCCCCGACACGGGCTGGTTTTACGTGGAGACTCAAGAGTCGGGTCAGAGATATGTTCGCTCTCCGGTCGAATACCAGCAGGGCAAGCTCTACATGGGCGGCGAGGCGGCCGGAATTGGAGAGGCGGCTGTGGCGAGCATCAAGGCCGTCGATCCGGAGACGGGTGAAGCGAAATGGGAGTACAGAATCATTCTCGGGTCACTGGCCGCGGGTGTTCTGGCAACTGCGGGCAATCTTGTCTTCGCGGCCACGGCCGAAGGCAATTTGATTGCGCTGAACGCCCGCACCGGGACGCCGCTGTGGCGCTTCCAGACCGGCCGAGGCATCCTCGCCTCGCCAATGAGCTATGCGCTGGACGGAAAACAGTTCATCGCCGTTTCCGCCGCCGGCGTTTTGTACAGCTTCGCGTTGCCGGAATAAGATTTCATTTGGCCCGACCGCTTCCGCCCCCCTCGGTTGCGTCATGTAGAGTCGCGTCATGTAGAATCATTACGGTTATGAAACTCCTCAATTGCTCAATCCTCATGCTCACCGCGAGCCTCATGACGCTCGCAGCGCCGAACTCCACGGGAAAGCCTGTGGCCGGCTCGATTGAACACATCAAAGTGCATGGCCCCTCGCTCGAAGGCAATCTGGAGGGCGATCCCGCTGAACGCGACATTTTCGTCTATCTGCCGCCCAGTTACACGGTGAACCGTAGTCAGCGCTTCCCCGTGCTGTACCTGCTTCACGGCTACGGGCGCGTGGCCGAGACCTGGGTGCAGTTCATCGGCATGCCGGGCTCGATGGACAACGGTATCGCGAAAGGCACGACTAAAGAAATGATCGTGGTGATGCCCGACGCCAATACCAAGTACGGCGGCAGTATGTATTCCAGCTCGCCGACCACGGGCGATTGGGAAACCTACATCACGCACGATCTGGTTTCGTATATCGATAGCCACTATCGCACGATCGCGGCTCGCGAAAGCCGAGGCCTGGCGGGCCACTCGATGGGGGGCTACGGCGTGTGGCGCATCGGCATGAAGCATCCCGAACTCTACGCGAGCATCTATTCGCTCAGCGCCTGCTGCTTGATGAACAATCCGCAGCCCCGGCCGGCGAACGCCGGCAAAGCCGAGAAGAAAGCCGCGCCTCCGCCGCTGGAGAAAGGCGCGCACGTTGTAGACGTGGCTTCCGGCGAAGCCGCGGCGTGGTCGCCCAATCCGCAGAACCCGCCTCTATTCTTCGACCGGCCAGTGGTTGACGAACAGCTCCATCCCGAGATCGCGGCCAAATGGATCGCCAATTCTCCACTGGCCATGGTGGATCAGTACGTGACGAATCTCAAAAAGTACAACGCCATCGCCACGGACGTGGGGCTACAAGATACGCTACTCGGCTCGATCCGGCAGATGGATCAATCCCTCACCCGGCTCGGGATCGAGCACACTTTCGAAACCTTCGAGGGCGACCATTCCAATCACTTGAAGGACCGCGTCGAGTTCAAGGCCCTCCCGTTCTTCTCCGACCATCTGGCCTTCGCTCAGAAAAAGAAATAGCGCAAGAATCCGCGTTCGCTCGTCTGAAGCGAGCGTACTGAGTTCCTTTTGCACTTGGCCGTAATCCGGCCGTAACGCGTCATGACGTTCAGATCCCCGGCCTTACGAGCCGGGGCTTGGGCGCGAACGCCGCGCCGCGCTTCAGCCGGCCTTTAGCCCCGCCCGTCAGGGCTGGCTCGGGCTTACGGACGGATCACGGACTTGGCTACGGGCAGTTGGCAATCAGATATTGTGCATCGGCGATCATGACGCCAGGCGCAAAGCTCGAAACCTTCTTCCCGGTTTGCGCTGAGACCTCGTTTATAAATGCGTTGTAGATGGATGCGGCAGGGCCGCAGGATCCCGCGGCGCGGTCGGCCGCAGCCTCATTCAGCTTGGTGTTAAGCGAGGCAGCCCAGTTGGCATCCGTTATGTCCCCTGAGCCAATGAATTGCGACACGTCGCCCAGAATACTGGAAGCGGTCGCTACAACCGAAAACGTGACCGTCTGAGCGGGCGCCGTGTTTCCAACATTGTGGGGCGGGCGCCGCCAATGTGAATTGGGCAAATGAACCGGGTTGCGTCTGTTGACTGGCTGTGTACTCGTATGAGATGGACTCTACACTGAAGTTACTATCCTGGGCCGTAAGCGTGAATGGCGTTTTGCGGTGACAAATTCCTGTTGGCCCTTGGAATATTTTGGAGCACCGATGCTCAACATGGTCTGTGGAGGCCTATCCAGCGCGATCATGAAGTTCGCGAAGTTAGACGGGACAATTGCGAAGACCTCCCTGGCGTCCAAACGCTGTAAGCTCGCTAAAGCTTCCCGAAAGGGTCGCTTGTGGACGTATTTGGACGTCGTGTCAATTTCAAAATAGGCCCTAGTATACTTCTGGTTTTTTGCGTTTGTCACCCCGATTGTTTCCCCTTTTAACCTTTCATTCGCCCCCCTTAGAAAGGGAATTCCGGGCTTGTCGTGTGTGAGCTCCGCCGGTCCATGGATGGGCAGTAAATAACCCGAAGAGCTTAAAAGCTAATGACTCGCCTCGTTTGCTTTCTATTGTTGGTAGCGCCGGGGGGCCTCTCCGGTGACCGCTCCCTCTGGTCGCGGCTCAGCGGGGCCGCCGCACAAGGCGCGGGACGAAGCGGGCACGAGACCGCCGTAACCATTTGAAAAATCGTGCGGTCTCAGAGTAGCCACGGGATCCTACTGTTGCCACTTTTACGTCCCGCACCCAGGCTCCGGTCAGTCTTCCATGACCGGGAGACCGGACACTTCGATCGCTTGCTCGGAGAGATCGTAGCTGACGGTAGTGATCGCGGGGCACCGCTTGCAGGCATTCCCGCCTTCCTGAAAATACCAACGGCACTCCTTGCGGATGATGCAAGGCGGCAGCGCATCCACGACCGCGGGAAGGATCCGCACGATACGTGTGGCCAAACGGCAATCCGAGCCGTCGAAATGCGGGCACAGGCACTCCTGGCACGTAGCGGCGAGCCGGAACACCTCGGTAGGCTTGAGCGGCGCGGACTGGGCCAGAACCTCCGGTGTCGCGGGCAGGCACTCGTTTAAGTATTGGAGTTCGGACTTAGCGCCGTCGTCACTCCATTGAACGATGCCCAGGACCCGGCATTGGTCCATGCCGGGCTGGGCGCTCGGACAAAGTTTGGACATGGTCCTGCTCTTTGATCCTTCTCGTACACAACGGCTTCCACTTGCCGGTCCTACTCGCTGACCTCGACTTCCAGGTCGGCCGGCGGGATGCCACAAATGATGTGGCCACCGACGGAGATGACCGCGCCGGGCCTCACCCCTGCAGCCACTTTCAGGGCCCCGGGTTGGCTTGCGGCCAACTGACCCGCGATCTCGTCGGCAAACGATTGTAGATCGACCATGCTGGCGACGATATCAGGCGGCGGGGGAATACCGCGAATCAGGTAGGAGACAGACAGCGTATTGGGAGCCTGCATCCTGAATTTGGGGTTCTTCGCGGCGGCCGCCTTGACGGCGGCTTGAACCGCTGAGGTGAATTTACCGAGGGAAATGGATTGAGCCATAGTTCCTTTCGTAGCGATGCCCTCTCAGGCACGCTTACGATAGATACCACGAAAAGGAGGGCCTGTCCACGTGGACCTTCATAACCTGGGCGGCTATCTGCACCAGGACAAGCGCGGTGCCAAGCCCCGTTTGCCGCTCATCAAAGATGGCGTAGAATGGCAACGAACAGGTGAACATATGCCCAATCGAGCTTCTGTTTCGGCCTTAGCCCTTGTGCTGACCGCGGCTATCGCCGCAGGCGCAGGAGTGCCCACTTTTGAAGTCGATCCATCCTGGCCGAAAGTTCCGGCCAAATGGAAACTGGGTGACGCGTCGAGCATCGCCATCGATCCTCAAGACAACGTCTGGGTTCTGCACCGGCCGCGGACGCTGAAGCCAGAGGAAGCAGCGCTGGCTGCTCCGCCGGTGATCGTATTCGACACGGCGGGCAATTACATAAAAGCTTGGGGCGGGCCGGGCAACGGCTATGAATGGCCCGAACGTGAGCACGGTATCCACATCGACTACAAGGGCTTCATTTGGATCGGGGGTAATTCTTGCCCGACCAATGGGCTGCCTGGCCTCAAGCCGGTCGCGGACGACCAGCTTCTCAAATTCACCCAAGACGGCAAGTTCGTCATGCAGATCGGCCACAGCAATCAAAGCAAAGGCAACGCCGATACGGGGAATTTCCATCGGCCGGCGGATGTCTGGGTGTATGCACCAACCAATGAATTGTTCGTAGCCGATGGTTACGGCAATCACCGCATTGCCGTCTTCGATGCCGATCGAGGAACATTCAAGCGGATGTGGGGCGCCTTCGGCAACAAACCCGTGGATGATGATCACTGTCAGGTCGTGACTCCGACGAACTTTTCAGATCCGGGTCCGCCGCAGTTCAGCATCGTGCACGCGATCCGTGTCGCCAAGGACGGTACGGTTTACGTGGCCGATCGAGAATACCGGCGCGTCCAGATGTTCACGAAAGGCGGTAAGTTCCTGAAGCAGTTGGTGAGGACCAATGAGCCTTTCGCGCGGGACCTGGCGTTGTCTCCCGATCCCAACCAACAGTTCCTTTATGTGGGCGGCGGCCACGGCATTTATGTGATTGATCGCAAAAAGCTGGAAATTGTGGGAATGATCCAGCCCCCTGGCATCATTGGACCCGGCCATCAAATCGCGACGGATTCGAAAGGCAACATCTATATCGCACAGACCAGTGCCGGACTGCAAAAGTTAACCTTCAAAGGGGTGTCCAGCGCCGGGCGGTAGAGTTTAGGTACCTGAAAGGGCGTCGCACGAACCCCGTCTGTTCGTTCAGCTCATTGCCGGACCCGCTGCCGCTTCTGATTCCACCAGCGGATCATCGTTCTGGGCCACTACCCCTCCGCGTCACTCTACTAGACAAAAGCAGTAGACGAATTGTTGGGTCGTTCCGTATGGTGTCTGGTGCAGTTCCTTAACGCTGTCGATCAGGCGAAAGCGCAGTCCGAATTCTATGTGGAGCGATTCGGCATCATATCGCTGGACATCGAGACCGCTGCATTTCACGGGTCCTTCCGGGCCAAATGTACCGACGATGACGTGTCCACCGGGCCTGACTGATTTTCTTACCCTTTCGACGTAGGCAGCACGATCCTCCGGTTTAGTCAGAAAGTGGAAGACTGCGCGGTCGTGCCAGATGTCATAAGCATTCGCCGGAAGGTCCGCCTTAGTGGCATCGGCGGCAATCCATTCTACGCGGTCTGCCAGTTGGCCCAGCCGCTTCTTCGTGACATCGATCGCGGTCCGGGAAATATCGAGGACCGTGATATTGCCATAGCCACACGCGAGCAGATCATCAACCAGAGTGGATTCCCCACCGCCAACATCAATGATTCGGGTTTCCTTGTCGGGCGTGGCACGCCTTATGAAGGCCAGCGACATTTCGAGATGCGGACGGAACCAGCTCACCTGATCGGGAGCCTTTGTGCCGTACAGGTTCTCCCAGTGCTGCTGGGTGGTCATCAACTTCATTATGCGTTCAGCGAGCGGGGCACTTCTGACCGGGTCGACCTTGCCGTGCGTGCCCGTAATCCGTCCGTAACGCGTCATGACGCTCCCCGGCCTTTCAGGGCGGCGTCGGGCTTACGGACGGATCACGGGCGTACAGATCTCCTCCCAGGAGATCTTGTCCTTCCCATCAGCCTCCGCTTCACAGGATATTGGTAAGGGAAAATAGGACATAGGATTCTATCTCCTCGCGCCGCTCCCAATCCCATGCATCCTCGAGCATCTGCGAACCCAAAAAAGGTGAAATTGGCGTGTCACAAAACGCCTTCGGGCGGTGTTGTAATATCGTGGACGTTCTGAGCGAAGCGTTCGTGGAGATGAAATCCCACGAAGGCCGGCCTGACATCGAGGAAGTCTTTCATGCCCAATATGGGCGTCTAGCCCGAGTGATCGCTGGCGTTATCCGGGACCCTGCACGGGCTGAGGAACTCGCCGTGGAGGTGTTGCTTAAGTGGTCCCGCAGAGCAAAAGCTCAAAATAAGAACCTTGAGGCGTGGCTTTACCGTACGGCGGTTCGGGTCGGTCTTAATGAGCTGCGGCATCGAACTCGGCGGGAGCGATATGAGCGAGTTTTCTCACTGCTGCGGACGACGCCAACCCCCGAAGAAATCCTCTTAAAGAGGGATGAACAAAGGCGAGTCGACGTGGTCCTGAGCGCGCTCGATTCACGTCAAGCGGAATTGCTGCTCCTGCGCAGCCAAGACCTCAGCTACGACGAGCTCGCCTCAGCGCTCGATTTGAATCCCAGTTCCGTCGGAACTTTTTTAAGCCGTGCGCAGCGAGCGTTCCGAAAGGAGTACATCCGCCGCTATGAAGGAAAATGACGTCGACAATCCCGATCGCTGGGTCGAGGATCTTCTGACGGATCGCGTCCCCGGCACTGAATGGCAGCCTGACGTTGCTCGGGCCTTCGCGCAGTTTCAACAGAAAGTTCGCGAGGGCCGGTCACGCGGCCGAACCTGGTTGTGGGCAATGGCGGCCATCCTTGCGACCAGCGTTTCGTTAGCCGCCTTCCCCGTAACCCGAGTCTTCGCAGAACGGTGCGTCTCGGCGTGCGTAACCGAATCGAGCAGAGTCCGGCAGTTGTTCGCAGGCGCATCCGGTGCAGCCTCCAAGAACGTGTTCGCAGAACCGGGCTATCGAATGATTGCGCCCGATTTTACTCTGAGCGACGCGACAGGCCGGGTCGTCACGCTCTCCGATTTCCGAGGCAAAGTTGTTCTGTTGAATTTCTGGGCCACCTGGTGCGTGCCGTGTAGCGCCGAGGTACCTTTGCTTGTCGAATTTCAACAGGAGTATCGCGATCGCGGGTTTGAGGTACTCGGCGTCTCACTCGATGAGGGCGGCTGGAAATCCGTCAAGCCTTACATTGATGCGAGGCACGTGAATTATCCGGTCATGATCGGCAACGGGGACATCGCCCGTGCCTACGGTGGACTGGAATCGGTACCGATGACGCTGATCATTGATAAGTCCGGGCGCATTGCCGCCACCCATGTTGGACTTTGCCGAAAGGACGAGTACGAAGCCGACATACGGGCAGTGCTCAATGAATAGAAAGGAACAATCACATGCGTCCCATGGCAAGAATGATTTCGACTGCGGCTTTACTGCTTCTCCCCGGCGCTTTCGCCGTGAAAAGCGAGCGCCCCGACCCGGGCGGAGGACAGGCGCACCTGTCCGGCCTGGAAGCCCGGATCACGCTTCCTGATGGAACCACTCGTACAGCCACGCTTCAAGGCCTGGGATGTACCGCAAGCATCTGCTCGAGAGTGGCGATCAAGGGCCAAGCCCGGGATGGCTCGGGAGTGAAATTCTGGCTGGACAATATCGCTGCCATCAATGACATCAACGAAAATGATGCTCTGATCCTGATGAAAAATGGCACAGCGCAGCGGATCAGGCTGATTACTGATTTCCGCGTTCTTTACCTCGGGAATCAATCCAACAGATCTGAAAAGCTGGACTTGACGAGAATCAAGTCGCTGGAGTTCCTTTCCCCCACGGACTGAGCGGTCCGTAATCCGTCCGTAACGCGTCATGACGTTCAGATCCCCGGCCTGACGGCCGGGGCTGGGTGCGAACGGCGCGCCGCGCGTCAGTCGGCCTTTAGCCCCGCCCGTCAGGGCGGGGTCGGGCTTACGGACGGATCACGGGCGCTAGAGTTTGCATCCCGCAAGGCGCGGAATGGTAATCTATCAACCGTCTGCCGCGCCATTGCATTTAAGAGCGCACCAGACTCAGGAGAGCATATGACTATTCCTCGGAAATGCGCCATATTCGGAACGCTGTTCGTGGCCGCTTTTATGGGCGCGCTGTTTTCGCAGAACGCGGGGTTCCAGCGCACGGTGGTCGAGAAGGCGGACATCTCCGTTCCCGGCCGGGAAGCCGTTATTGCGCGAGTGGAGATTAATCCCGGGGCGAGCGTCGGCCGTCACACACATCCCGGTGAGGAGATCGGCTACATCATGGAAGGCAGCGGTGAGATTTTGATCGAAGGACAGCCTCCGCGCAAGGTTAAGGCAGGCGACGGCTTCGTTATCCCGGCGGGTGCCAGGCACGATGCGCACAATACGGGAGCAACCATGCTCAAACTGGCCGCCATCTACGTGGTCGAAAAGGGCAAGCCCCTGGCGACTCCCGCCCCTTGAACGAACAACTGACGTCGCACACTGAACTAATGGTAGGGATTCGAGGGCTTTTTGAAAATTACTCTGCGGCAACAAATGAATGTGCCTGTAAAGGCGAGAATGCCGGGCACCAAGCCGAGGGCCGCCCAGAGCGCCTTCGTAAGTCGCGTAAACCCTCCAAAATGCAGCTCTGAAAGCCTGAATAACCACTGATCCGTTACGCGATCCGCGGGATCGAGGGCAAAGAGGAACGAGAACGCCTGCGGGAATGCGAAATATGTTGCGGAGACGCCCCAGATAAAAACCAGTGGCAAAGCCCAAAATCCCAGCGCGCTGTGCAAATCCCAATTGAAGCGTGGAAAGTGCGCCCGCCAGTCCACTTGCAAGCTCCGACGCCAGTACTTCACGCCTGGCCACCAAATGATCGCTCCCGTCAAACAAAGCAACGTAAGCCCCGTGCCCCCAATGCCATTGACGATGCGACCGATCGGACCGGCATGAAGATTCGTGTGGAACTTCACGAGCCAGGCCATGAAGCGCGATTGCGGGAAATCGTTCTCAAAGACAACGATGCTTCCGGTCAAACTCATAAGCGTGACATAGACGCCGGCCATGCTGCCGATCCAAAAGTGCACCTGAAACAGCGAAGTGTGAAGTCTCGATCTCTGCGGTAGATGCAGCCATTGTTGCCACCAGCTCTGGTGAGTATCCTTCATCCGGTCGAACTCTCGTTTATATCAGGACTTGCGCGAGAGAATCCCTAACTCCCCGCCGCGCCAGGCTGCGTTGTGCGCTGAGTCAGTTGGAGAGTGAGGTAGTCCACGACTCGCTCGAACGGATCGAATCCGAACGCCCACCCAATTGGAGCCCGAAGATTGGAGTTCGCGTTCACATCGTAGAAGATTAGTGCGCCGTCCGCCGTCTCCAGATATTCAATCCCGCCAACGTCGAGCCTACCGCCCGCCATGATTCTCTCTCCCATCGCAACCGCCGCCGCTGGCACTTCCGGGTAGGGATAAAATTCCACAGGCTTTGCCGGCACTTGTTCCGGTATCGCGCAATGCGATTCTCCATCGCCCTCCGGGTTGCACACTTCCGAGGGGCACAAATTGAACGCTCCATGGGAAATCACGCGCATCGCGTACAATAGCTTCCCTCCCAGGAATTCCATGCGGACAATCCCGCGTGCCGGCTCTACCGGGAAGTACTGTTGCAGCAGCAAGAGATTGTCGGGCAGCCATAGACTGGGCTGATCGCGGAGCAACTTACGAAGATCATCGGCCGAGTGCAGCAGAAACATACGCGCCCCGCTACCGCCCTGCTCCGGTTTGAGCAGAGCCGGCCAGCCGCCCGTCCATTGCGCCAGTGCGATTTCGGGGTCGTTAAATGCGAGAGAGCGTGGATGGGGGATTTCCAATTTCCGCAGGAGTGCCGCCTGCGCAGATTTGCTCAATTCCAGTTGAAACGCTTGAGTGCCATTCAGAACGCGGGCGCCTCCGAGTTCCAAGGAACGCATCAGCGATAGGGCCAGAGGCACTGCGCGCGTATTCCCTCGCACGTAAGCGCTGGGGCTTGCTTGATTGAAATAGAGCGCCGCCGCGGGAACTGCATCGGGATCGAAAGCCGCCCGCTTAAGATCCAGAGCGGCATAGCGAACCGCTCTACGCTCCAGTGCCGCCCAAAGCGGCTTCTGCCACTCGGGATGTTCAAAAAGAACTACTAAGTCGTAATCCACTTGTGTCGCAACCTCCGCGCACCGTCACGCCACCTTCGGGAATCCTATGTCGCGCCATCTGGCCTGGACCTATCGTCGAGGGCCTGCCGAACAGCAGCATATCCAGCCCGAGCCAGGGCGGTGTTGGGATGGTCCGGCCCGAGCACCTTTTCCCGGATGGCGAGGGCGCGCTGATAAAGCGGCTCGGCTTGCTCGTAGCGGCCCTGCGCATAGTAAAGGGCCCCCAGGTTGTTGACGCTAATGGCGGTGTAGGGGTGGTCCGGCCCCAGCGCCTTTTCCCAGATGGCGAGGGCGCGCCGATACAGCGGCTCAGCTTGCGCGTAGCCGCCCTGAGCGCGATACAGTTCCGCCAGGTTATTGAGGCTCGTGGCAGCGTTGGGGTGGTCTGGCCCCCAATCTCTGACCACTAGGGACGAAGCCCGTTCCAGCACTCCTGGTCGGACCGCGCCCGCAGTGTACCTATCGAACGGCTCTTCGAAGCGGTCCAGCCATTGGGACGATCGATCTTTGGGAATCAACCCTCTTTCCGCGTTTGTGAGCAAAACGTCCATGCCGTGCTCGTACGCCGGAAGATGGACACCCGGGCGAAACTCGGCCGGCGTTGAAAACGCGGCGCCCGCGGAATAGTATTGCAGGATCGCGTCGATGAGGCTGCCGGCAATTTGCCGGTCCTCTTCGCTCTTTTCTAAATCGTCCAGCAAGGCTTGTTGCATGTGGCGATGAAAGCGGTAAGAAGCCCGCCCTGCAAACTCGAACTGCCTCACATAGGAACGGTTGCTGAGCAGCGCCGGAAACATGGTCCCAACCGGTATTCCGGAGATGTAGCCCTGTCGAGACAGGTGATCGAAGAGGTCGTCGTCAAAATACAAAGCCAGCGCGAGAGTGCGAAGTGCGCGAAATTTTTCAGGAGACCGCTCCCGCAGGTATTTGAGGAAGCGTTGCTGCATTTCATCCGGGCTGCGGCCCAGCATCTCCGGAACGAAGCGGTCATCTTGTTCATAGATCATCTCACCCGCCAGCCGCAGGTAGTAGGGCAGGTAGGTGTTTCCGCCCTCTCGTTCGTCGGCGGAGTTGAGGATCACCTCTTCATGGGTCAGCAACTGAGGCACGACTTCTTTGGCCCGCGTTTTCCAGAATTCCGCGTAGTCCTCTCGCAGAAATTTCTGTGCGTCGCGCTTGGTGAAGCCTTTCAGCTCGCAGGTTTCGATGTAGTTTGACCATCGATCGGGGCTGCCGGGCGGATCGTATCGCTCCCACCGCAGTTTCTCGCGGCCGAAGAGCAGTATTGCGATCCGTCCCCGCAGCTCAGTCGAGCGCTGGCCGGATTCGTCGCGCGGGTCCACGAGCCGGGAACAGAGGTCCTGAAACAGCCGCTCGCATGAGTCGCCCCTGGCTCCGGGTTCGAGGCGTTCAAAGGTGTCGAGCATCAGGCACAGGCTTTGATCGCCATGCTCCTTTAAGTGCGCGAGAATGTCCAGTGCCAGGAATTCAGGGACCGAACTTTCTATTCGTTCGGGGATCCATTCGCCCGGCTCGCTACGGCGCAGGTCCGCGATCTTAAGCTCCTGGGCGCGGTTCCGCGCGGCGGCCCAGCACTTTTCGATCACCGCCACGAACTTGAATGCCGCTTGCCCGGCGTCGGAAATCAGGTGAACCAGCTCCGTGAACGGGGATAGCATTTCGCATCCGCGAATGCAGCGCTCAAGGTACTCTTTGAGCGGACTGTCCTGGAGGCGGAATTCCTGCCCCGCGTTCTGTTTTTTCCAATAGTGCGCGTACAGGCAGAGCGCCAGCGGCGCCATGATGCCCGCCGTCGCTAGAGCGTGGGTGATATCCCAGAGGACCTCTACGGGCTCGCTTGCGCGCGCGGCGCTCAGATCGGCGAGATCGAGGGCGGCAAAGCGAGTGTGGATGAACCGGCGTGGCGCTTCCAACTGCGTTTTGTAGAAAAGCGACGTCTTGCCCTGCCCGCTGACGCCGTAAAACTGAAGGATCGGAAAGCGCGGTCTGGTGAAGGTCCCGGATCCCGCCAGCTCGCGCAGGAACTCCCCGATCTTGGCGCGAGGCTCATCGCGGTCCGAGAATAATGCAAGCCAGTCCTCGTGCCGCATTTGGTCGCGGCGAGGGGTGGCTGTGCCGGGCATGGAGTCCAGCTTAACGTAGCCGAGGCGGCTGATAATTTCGGGTGTTACGTAAAGCCCGCGTGAGAAGCCCGTAATCCATCCGTAACGCGTCATGACGTTCAGATCCCCGGCCTCACAGCCGGGGCTGGGGTGCGAACGCCGCGGCGCGCTTCAGCCGGCCCTTAGCCCCGCCAGTCAGGGCGGGGTCGGGCTTACGGACGGATCACGGGAAGCTGGAATGGTTGCTCGGGATTACGTTGCCGGCTTCGACGCAGCGGGAGATCGTGAAAGAAGGGGCGGAGCTGATTCAAGTCGCTCACCAGAGTTGATCCGGCAAGTGTTGATCCGGCAAGTGTTGATCAGGCAAGCCGCCGGCGCGCCAGCCCTGTGCGGGCTTACCAGCGGCTGCGCGAGCGGCCGCCGCCAGAACGATTGCCGCCGCCGAAACTACGCTCGCCCTTCGGCCGAGCCTCGTTTACATTCAGCGACCTGCCGTCGAGCTCCCGGCCATTCAATTCGGCGATCGCCCGATCCGCTTCGGCGTTGTTGGTCATTTCCACGAACCCAAAGCCCCGTGGTTGCCCCGTGTCCCGGTCAGTGACCAAGCTTACGCGTTCTACGGCGCCGTATTGTTCAAACATGGATCGAATTGTATCTTCGGCAGCGCCGAAGCTGAGATTCCCTACAAAAATATTTTTCATTTTCCCTCTTGAGTTGCAAACAGTGAATCGGGGCAGGATCGAAACGAAGCTTTTGGGGCGGACGAAGCGAAAGAGCCAGAATAGCAGATTGCGAAACTACACCCTATGTTTACCACGAAATCGCCCCCAATGCAAGGAAAATTGTGTGCGGCCTCGCGCAAGGTGGCCGGGGTTCCCGCCGGGGGATCTCCGGCAAGCAGATGGGGCGGGAACCGGGACAATCGCGGGGCGGGCGTGGGTTCGCGCCCCGCTGCCGCCCTGCTCCGGTTTGAGCAAAGCCGGCCAGCCGCCCGTCCATTGCGCCAGTGCGGTTTCGGGATCGTTAAATACGAGAGTGCGTGGATGGGGAATTTCCAATTTCCGCAGGAGTGCCGCCTGCGTCGATTTGCTCAATTCCAGTTGATACGCTCTGGTGCCATTCAGAACGCGGGCGCCTCCGATTTCCAACGAACGCATCAGCGACAGGGCCAGAGGCACTGCGCGCGTATTCCCTCGCACGTAAGCGCTGGGGCTTGCTTGGTTGAAGTACAGCGCCGCGCCGGGAACTGCATCGGGATCGAAGGCTGCCCGCTTAAGGTCCAGCGCGGCACCCCTCTGCGCTCCAGTGCCGCCCACAGCGGCTTCTGCCACTCGGGATGTTCAAAAAGAACTACTAAGTCGTAATCCACGCTGTCGCAGCCTGCACGCACCCTCTGGGGTACCCTACGCCACGCGTCTGGTTGATCGGCCGGGAACATCTGTAACAGAGCCGCGACCGCAGGGAGCGGTCAACTGAGTTGGCGCTAGCTCAAGCTCTGGGCCTCCGCCCGGCACGTCACGGCTTCTTCCGCGCGGCCGAGGCTGTCCAGGATTTGAGCCATCCATTCCAAAGATCGCCGGAATTCCTCCGTTTGATGCCGGTACCCCTCCGCGTGCAGTTGGCGGCGGATGCCGACGGCGCGTCCGATCAGCTCCAGCGCCTGCTCCAAGTCGCCGCGCTGCTCGACGAGAATGTGTTTATTCTCGAGCGCCGTGGCAACATCCTCGCGGAGATCCAAGCGCCCGGCGCGCACCAACTCCTCATGGCATTCGATCGCCCGGTCGTAACAAGCGACCGCTTCCTCCAGCCGCTCCAGACCCCGGAGCGCGTTGCCCCTGTTCATCACCGCCGTGGCCACATTCTCGCGGAGGTCCAAGCGTCCGGCGCGCACCAATTCCTCGTAGCCTTCGATCGCCCGCTCGTAACAAGCGACCGCCTCCCCGAACTGCTTCAGACCGGCGAGCGCGTTGCCCTCGTTCATCAGCGCCGCGGCCACATCCTCGCGCAGATCCAGGCGCCCGGCGCGCACCAACTCCTCGTAGCCTTCAATCACCCGCTCGTAACAAGCGACCGCTTCCTCCAGCCGCTTCAGAGCCCGGAGCGCGACGCCCTTGTTCATCAGCGCCGTGGCCACGTCCTCGCGGAGATCCAGGCGCCCGGCGCGCGCCAACTCCTCGCGTATCTCGAGGGCCCGGTCGTAACAAGCGACCGCCTCCTGCAGCCGCTTCAGGTCGGCGAGCGCGTTGCCCTTGTTCATCAGCGCCGTGGCCACATTCTCGCGGAGATCCAGGCGCCCGGCGCGCACCAACTCCTCGTACCCTTCAATCGCCCGGTTGTGACAAGCGACCGCTTCCTCGAGCCGCTTCAGGTCGCGGAGCGCGACGCCCTTGTTCATCAGCGCCGTGGCCACGTCCTCACGGAGATCCGAGCGCCCAGCACGCGCCAACTCCTCGCGCATCTCGATGGCCCGGTCGTAACAAGCGACCGCCTCCTGCAGCCGCTTCAGGTCGGCGAGCGCGTTGCCCTTGTTCATCAGCGCCGTGGCCACATCCTCGCGGAGATCCAAGCGCCCGGCGCGCACCAACTCCTCCCGCATCTCGACGGCCCGGTCGTAACAAGCGACAGCTTCCCCAAACCGTTTCAGATCGGCCAGCGCGTTGCCCCTGTTCATCAGCGCCGTAGCCACATTTTCCGCAACACCCAGTTCCTCCGCCATTGCCCGTGCGCAGTCTTGCAAGGCCGCGGCAAGCTCGAAGCGCTTGCCGCGCCGCGCCCGATTGCCTGCATCGACGCAGTGACCGATCCAACCACGCTCGAGGACTGGATGCGGCTTCTCCGCCCGCACCACCTGACTCACCACCGCGTGCAGCCGATACCAGTGCGCAGCGAACACGTCGCGCTCCATCGACGCCAGCATCACGGAGTTCGCCAGCCGCGCGAGCGTTCGCGCCAGCGGCGCCTCTTCCAACACGGCCCGGCAAGCCTCCTCCGGAACCGGTTCCGGGAGCCGGGCCATGACGGCCAGCAGGCGGCGCGTATCGGCGTCCAGGGCGCCGATGAGTTGGCGCATCACGGATTGGAATCCCCGTTCCCGATCGTCTCGGTCGAAATCGGCGAAGAAGGCAGGGCGCTCCAGCAGGCGGAGGGGGGTTAGCGCGAGCGCCAGCTCGCAAACGTATTCGGCGGCGGCGCGGATGGCGGCGGGCATTCGGTGCAGACGTCGAGAAAGCTCCCGCAGCACCCGATCTGAAGCGTCTTGAGCGTCAAAGACGCTTCCCAATGCGTCCCGCCACAACTGTAGGCAGGCCGCCTCCTCCAGACCGTTGTACAGCGCGCGCCCGATTTCCGCCAGCGGGCGCACGCCTTCTACTCTAGGCGCCACCCGGCTAGCCAGAATCAGCCGGTGCGCGGACTCCCGGCGCAGAAACGCGGCCAACCATGCCGCCAGGTCCGGATCCGCAATCGCGGGATCGTGCGGACCGCCAAGATTGTCCTCGAAGCTGTCCACGATCAGCCACGTCTCGCCCAGCGCTTGCAGGTAACTCCAATAATCGCGCAGCTTGTCGGAAATGCTATCAGGCGCCTCCGCGTGCCGGCTCCAATCCTCCGCTTGGCCCGTGAGGCGCCCGGTCTCGCGGAAAATGCGGGCCAGCGTCAGCGGCCCATCCAGATAGACGATGCCGGCCAGCCCCTCGCGCGTAATCCTGGCGCCATCAGTTACCTCGCGTAGCAGGCGACGGATCACGGCGGACTTGCCGAACATCGGCGGCGCGACGATGACGGCCAACCGGTGATCGTCGAGGTAGCGCAGCAAAAACTGTGCCTCCGCGTCGCGGCCGGTAATGGGTTGCGAAAGATCGGGGACGTTGACCAGCGGAAGCGCCACAGCGGGCCGGGCCGCCGGGGACTCCTGCTTCTGGCTTTGAAGGATCGGATAATTCTGTTTCAGCCAGTTTACGAGCGCGCTGCGAATCTCCGAGGCAAACGCGGCGGTGTTCGGGTATTGCCAATGCAATATTTGCGGATATTTCTCCGGCAAATCCTCGCGAAAGTCGCAGACGGCGGCGTACTGACTCCGGTCCTCGCGCGTCGCCAGATCCACTCTATCCCGGTTGAAGTACACCATCAGTTCCGGCCGCCGTGTTTTAGCCCAGCTCTCGTATGCCTCCTTGACTTCGTGTTCCGTGCCGGTTTTTCCGCTCGCCGTGGGCGTGCCAAAGCGTTTCCAGAAAATGGCGATGACCAGCCGCGCATCCGGTATGCGCAGGACCTCATCGATCAGTCCTTGTGGCCCCAGGGGATGGACGCCGGGATAGGCGTGCGTTTTCCAGTTTACGCACTCGAGCCGGATCTGCCGGTCTTCCGCCATCTCCCGGTTGAGATTGTCGAGAACGGCTCGTACGTGCTGGACCTCCGCGTCAACATCGCTCGGTCCCACGACGACGACCTTGACGGTTTCGACAGAAGCCATTTCTCCGCATCTTACCCCAGGCCCGTCGCCGCCAGGCGCCTCGGCCGCCTCGATGTCATGGGAGGCGCGCCAGCTACGACGGCGAGCCACGTTGATATAATCGGCTCGCTGGAAGGAGAGTAGAGATGAGAGCTTACTGGTTGGCATCCTTGCTGATCCCCATGGCCTGCGCACAAACGTCGAGCAACTGCGCGGACCTGACCAAATTCACAATTCCCGGCGTGCCGATGGTGATCACCAAAGCCGTAACGATTCCCACATCGTCTGCACCCGGAACTTCCACCGCCGAAACATCGGCCACATCCGCCACCGTCCCGTCGCACTGCCAGGCCGACGGCATGATCAATGAGCGCACCGGCGCGGACGGCAGAACCTACGGCATCGGCTTCTCCCTTGCGCTGCCCGACAACTGGAATAACCGCTTCCTGTTCCAGGGCGGCGGCGGATATAACGGCACTGTCCGGCCGCCGCTGGGTGCTGCAGCCGCCGGGAACGACCCTGGGCTGGCGCGCGGATTTGCGGTCGCCTCTACCGATACCGGCCACAAGGGCTCCACTTTTGACAGAACCTATGATGTGGATCAACAGGCCAGTCTCGATTTTGCGCAGGTTGCGGTCGATCGCGTGGCGGAGCTCGCCAAACAGATTATCGCCCACTATTATGGCCGGCCGGCTCGATATTCGTACTTTGCGGGTTGCTCGACGGGCGGGCGGGAAGCCATGCTGATGACGCAACGCTATCCGGCCGAGTTCGACGGCGTCATCTCTGGAGATCCTGCCATGCGCACGGGCTTCTCCGGGATCGGAAACAACTGGTCCGCGGTCGCATTCAACCAGATTGCTCCGAAGGATGACGCGGGAAAGGCGCAGCCTGCCAAGGTGTTTTCCGAGAGCGACATCAAGTTGATCGTCAATGGAATCCTGAACGCCTGCGACGCCAACGACGGTTTAAAGGACGGCATGGTATTTAACACTCGGGCCTGCAAGTTCGATCCGGAGATTTTAACGTGCAAGGCCGCGAAGTCAGATTCCTGCCTGACTTCGCAGCAGACCGCTGCGATTAAGAAGGCCTTCGCGGGGCCTCGGAATTCCAGGGGCGACTTGGTCTACCCCATGAACGCTTATGATGCGGGCATCGCCAATCTGCTGCCGAAACCGTCCGCCAATCCACCCGCGGCTGGCGCTCCGGCGCCTCCCGTGAGCATCGACGTCGACCAGCGTCTCTTTTCGCTGCTAGGAAATCCGCTGGAGGCGATCACCGATACTACCTGGACTAACCTGACCACCTTCTCGGCGCACGGCGGCAAGCTGCTGTTCTATCACGGAATGAGCGACCAGGCTTTCTCCGCGATGGATACCCTCGACTACTATCAGCGAATGGCCAAGGCCAACGGCGGCATGGACCAAGTACAAAACTGGAGCCGTATCTTTCTAGTGCCGGGCATGTATCACTGTCGAGGCGGCGAGTTTGCACTCGACAATTTCGACCTACTGACTGCCGCGGTCAATTGGGTGGAGAAGGGCACTGCTCCGGATTCCGTGGTCGCCACGGGGAAAGCTTTCCCCGGCCGGAGCCGGCCATTGTGCGCATACCCCAAGTACGCGCATTACAAAGGTCAAGGCGATCCAGAAGATGCGAGGAACTTCGAGTGCCGTGCCCCTTAGGGCCGCGCAAGTCGAGTGACACGCGCGATTTGCGAGTTAAATCACGCCGGTACGCAGCGGTCGACGACGACCTGGGCAGTCTGGAAGTGTGGACGCTGCTACCGCTGTTCTAGCCACGCGGTTTGTAAAATGCAAGCCGCGCAATGACAAGAACGGCGGCACGATCGACATGGACCGGGCTACGCCACGCGTCTCCACTGATAAAGCGAGCAGCAACAAGGCCGGCCTGCATTAGACTGGGTGGTATGCATCGTCGGAAAATGCTGTTACTGTTCGTGCTCTTCGCTGCCCTGTTGAGCGCCCAAACACCTCCGGTTAAACAGCAGGAAAAGCAGGCTCCCGCTTTCCTTGGCCCTTGCTCCAATCTTGCCTGCGAGATCGAAAACGATTGGACCCGCAACAACATGGTTCTCTATGGGTTGGCGAACGCGATGCCGGGGGAAAAATTTAGCTTTAAGCCCACGCCCGCGCAGCAATCCTTTGGTGAGCGGGTACTGCACGTAGCGCAGGTGAACGTCATGCTGTTGGGGGCGCTGGGCGCCAAAACGCCCGCGCCCGCGATCGACATGAACGCGACCTCGAAGGTGGCGTCAATGGGTGCCCTGCAGCGTGTGGGGGAATATGGCGTTTCGGTCATCAAGGAATTGGGTGAGCAGGGACTTCAGGCGCGCATCGATTCGCCCGGTCCCGTGGGGTGGTTCCTGGGTCCCAAGGTGAGCCGCCAAAGGATCCTGTATTTTCTGATGGCACACTCTCAGGACACCTATGGGCAGTTGGTTGTGTATGCGCGGCTGAACGGCATCACGCCGCCACTGAGCCAGCAGCCGTAGCAGCGAGAAGCGTCTTTCAGCCGCATGTGCCACGGCGCAAAGTCGGATATATTCGCTCCGTTACGAGAATTCGGCTTGTCCTCGCCTTTCGGGAACATTGTGCAGGACCAGAATACCGCCTGGTCCCGTCGTTAAGTGTACGCCCCTCAGCACGCCATTGTCGGTGACGTAGCCGTCTCTCAAGAAACTGCTGAGCAAGATTCGCCATATGCCGCCCGGATCGGGCGTGTCGAGACTAATATTAGCTTCAACGTTTGCGTCGCTCATGTTCACAATAATCAAGATTCGGTTAATGCTGCCCTGATATTGGTAGGCAATGACTAACGGATTATCGGTACTTGGCTGATTGACTTGCACACCAAATATGAGTGCGTCACGGTATTGTTGCCTGATCTCCACCAGCGAACGTATGTGCGCGGCGTTATCAAAAATGAAACCGCCACCCGGAAAGTTAGAACACAGGGCGAGTCCATGACCGGCCGCGAAAAATTGATGCAGACCGTTGCAGGGTCCAACCATTCCCGAACATGCGGACCTCCGGAATGCCGTAACGAACCGGGCTTGCCGTCAACCGCTGGACCCCGTATAGACCCTGTGGATCGCCCGGGCAGGGCCATATGTTACCAAATCCCAAATCTGCATTGAGCCCCCCATCCCAATACCGCGCGATCGGTCCAGCGGTACACTCGCCGATTACCACAGCGTCTGGGTGAACCTGCTGGAGTGCTGCGCGAAGTTTCTTAACTAAGTTCAAAACACCTAATGCGTATTCCTGAGCCAAGAAGATACGCGGACCAGCTTGGACCTTCATGGGACGATTCATTTGCCACGCATAAGAATCCAGGAAGATCCCGTCAGCGTGGCAACCCTCAATCAGCCCGACGGCTATATCTGTGATAAGTTCCTGCCACCCGGAAAAGGGGGCCACCATTTCATAACTGTCGGCGTAATTGGGATAAACATTGTCGTAAAGATCAAGACCCCAAAACAGTCCACTGTCAATTTGTTGGCCGCCCCAAACCTTACCGAGTTGTGACCCTAAGCTTGAGTTTTTGTAGACTGTGAATGGCTCCAGATATAGCAGAACCCTCCCGCCTTGGCCGCGTACGGCGTCGATACCATCTCGCAGCGCCGGAGTTCCTCGGAGATCAGCACGCGGGAGATAGTCGCCCTTGTTCCAATACGCTGGTTGGCCATCTCCCGCACCCTCCCAGTAGTCCGTCAGGTAAAGGATATTCGTGCCAAGAGCTTGGCCTTCCTGAAATAGCTTCGGAAGCTCAGAGAACGATGCGATCCTGCCTAACCCGCCACGGGCCGCCGCCTCTTTCTGGGATAGGTACGCGGGGGGAAGGGACAGATAGATCCCGCCTGCACCACCTCCCGCAGGCGCGTATATAGCGCCAGCCTCCCGAAGCCATGCAGGAGTATCCGGGAATGTCCAATTGGGGCGGTGAATGAACGTATAGAAATCGACGGCTTTGTGCCAGTCCCCGTCAGAATGAACGCCGATTGCCATCCACGGAAGCGCTACGGATTCCACGACCGTCGTCGGTGGAATATTGCCGATCCAAAAGCCGGTCACCGACGGGCTATTGAGGGAGGAAATCTCATTGTCCAGATCAGCTTCCACCTCGCTCTGCAGGGTGAACTGAAGCGGCGCAATCCCGTTATCAAGATCGCCCTCTATATCGCAGAAGAAAACACCTCCGCCAGTCAACGAATCGAAGATGCTGGCGAGCTCCATGTTGTTATGGCCGTTAGGCAAACCAACATCGATAATGAATGGCATTCCGAGAGGGCTTTCGGGCCTTCCCCACATGTTCGCGCCGGAAAGAGGAACCACCGACCCGGCCTCTTTGGAGAGCATCCCTATCATGTTCGCCGGGTCTCCAGGTGTTCTCACACCCAGAAGACACGGCATCACGATGGGGAGAAACATCTCTGCATCGGTGAGGTTGGCTACAGTGAGTCCCAGAGAGACGGCGGCACCCTCTAACAAGTTTGCAGTGAGTGAAAACACATTTTCTGCTCGATCGAATGGGCGACCGCCGTAAAAGCAGAAATTCCAGGTTTCTGGTCGAGCTCGACGCTAAAACCTTTGTCACTTGTAAATGCCTTCCCGTTATTAATAGCGAATTTGAACAGCGGCGAGGGGGCAGGCAGGTAATCCCGGCCGGTCACAGCATCAAGGATGCGCGTAAGACTGATCCCGTTTGTGAAATCAAAATCAACCCGAATGTACGCGTTGTTGAGGGATGGCATAGACATCGAGTATACGCTTTTAAGCCAAGGGACTGGAAAGTTCGTCGTGGCATCGTGAACCAGAGGCGCCTGAGATGAACTGAGCGGAACTGTAAGCGGCGCGAATTCGCCTGATCTGCTTTGACTCTGGTCCTATGACGGGCGATCCGGAAAGTCCGGATCGGAAGCTCGGATTTCGTAATCCACGCTATCGCAACCTCCGCGCACCCTCACGCCGCCTTCGGGAATCCGTATAGCGCCGCTGGATTCTCCACCAAAATGCGATGACGCGTCGCCGCGTCGGGGGCCCATTTCGCCATTAAATCGAACACCGCGGCGTCGTCCGGCTTATTGGTCTCGTTCGGGTGAGGCCAGTTGCTTCCCCACACCATCCGTTCCGGCGCGGCCTTCACATACGCCTGAGCCACCCGGGTGATGTCGGCGTAGCCGGGTGGGCCGTCCTTCGTGTTGTCGTAGGTCACCGACAACTTGACCCAGGTGCGCCCCTTGTCCACCAGGCGAAGAATCACGTTGAAGACCGGATGGTTCAATCCCACGGGCTGCGGAACGTGTCCCATGTGGTCGAACACAATTGCCGAGGGCAGCCGATTCCATAGCGCCTCGGCCGCGACAATTTGATCCGCGGTCATATTGATCTGGACGTGCCACCCCATGCCACTCACACGTTTCGCCAGGGGTTCGATCATCTCCATCGACGTTGAAGCGTTGCGCGGGTCGGTGATGGAAAAACGAATGCCGCGAATGCCGCCGTTGGCCAGCATCTTCAGGTCGGCGTCGGTAACCGTAGGATGGATCACAGCCACGCCGCGCGCGTTGGCCCCGAGACGGGCAATAGCATCAAGCGTTACGCGGTTGTCTGTGACGTAGGCTCGTGGCGTCACCACAACGTCGCGGGTTGTTCCGATCCGCTTTTCGAGCAGGCGAAACTCCTCCACGCGCGCGTTCGGTATGATGTCCCCGCCCGGCTGAACCGGCGGAAACCGGGCGGCATCATAGATGTGGTGGTGACAGTCGCAAGCGCCCGCAGGCGCTTTCAGCTTTGCCGGCTCACTACCGGAGGAGTTTGGCACCTGCTGGGCCTGGCCAGCCTCCACGCAAGCGGCGGCGACCGAGGCGCTCTGAAGGAATGTGCGACGTGTAATCACTTTGCGTACCAGTCGCGAATTCGGACCTCGATTCCCGAGCCTTGCAGCGCCGATTCAAAAACCTTCAGGTCAGACCCCTGGTAGTGGTATGGATAGACAATCTTGGGATGAAACGCTTTCACCGCATCGGCTGCTTCATTGGGCGGCATGGTGTATGGAAGGTTCATACATACAAACGCGACATCGATGTTCTTGAGCGCGCGCATTTCGGGAGTCCCCTCGGTATCTCCGGAAAAGTAAAAGCGCTGTCCGCCATAAGTGATCACATAGCCGTTGCCGCGGCCCTTCTCGTGATACTCCGTGCGTTTGATGTTATACATCGGAACGGCCTCGATGGTCCAGGCCCCGATCTTCTTGGTTTCGCCGTTTCGCATTACCGTGGCGCCCGGATACTGATCGGCGACCACTGGGGGTGCGATCACCGTGGCATTCGGCTTCTTGACCTTGTTGATAAGAGGCGCCGAGAAATGGTCGCCGTGAATGTCCGTAATCAGGACCAGATCGGCGGGCGGCAGCCCGTCGAAATTGCCCTGAGCAGGGTCCACCTGAATTACCTGCCCACCCGCCTCGATCATGAGGGAAGCATGCTGAATAGGGGTAATTTTGAGAACGCCGGCCGCGGTCTTGAATTCCTCAGCCGTGCGAGCGGCGAGGGCCGATAAACCGAAGGCAAGAAACAAAAGGGAGGTTTTCATATCGTGCATTTTACGTCAAACAGATCGGCAAAGCCACAATGAAGATCGGAAATAGCCGTCGCACAGGCGGCGAGAGTTCAGACATTCCGTCGCCCAAGCCCGTCTCTAGCCCTTAGGCTTTCTGTGCTACAAACAATTCGTGGCTGGTTGTTTCTTCGCGATCGCTCTTGTAATCTGCGCGGCCCAGCCCGTATTCGGACAGTGCCCGCCAAAAGACGTGGGTACCGAATCGGAGATCCGGAATTTGGAAGGTCGACTTATCTTCCACAATGGCATCCGGCAGTGGTTTGAGCTGAAGTTGGACCAGCCGCAATGCGGGCAAACCTCCATCGAGCTGGTGCGGCGCGAGCGCGATGGGAACCCGCTCGAGGTTCTTAGAAGCTGCCGAATCAAATCGCGAGGCGCGCTTGGTTTCTCGCCTACTGGTTACTACTCGCTCACCGTCTACCAGGATGTGCAACAAATCGAGTCCGTAGGAACGTGCGTGCACAAGCTACCGTTCCCCGATTTTTCGGGCGCTAAGCCCGATAAGGCAATCCGCGAGTATCGAGTCGAAATGCACGTCAATTATCGGCCTGGAGATCATCCAATCGTCTTCAGCGTCTCGCAGGGGGGCCATGCGCTCCGGCCATGGCAAGCTTACGCGAGGTACTGGCTAACAGGTCTCTTTGTCCTTTATGGCTTGTGCGGGGAGGGTTTCGTCGTCGACAAGGTGTTTGGAACGCCCCAGGCTCACCCGTCACACTTCGATGAGCCACGGAGCTCGGGTGATATGGCGGCGTTTGATCCCGAGGGAGCGGCAGCATCCGGCAAGAGAGACTTAGATCTGGGATTCACCTGCGTTCGGCCCTGATATTCTCACTGCACATCGAACGCGAGTAATACGTTGCCAGGCGTACCGCGCAGCGTTCCGGGGTAACCGGACGTTGCGAACACCATGCCGCCGGCGATCACGGCTCCGGCACAGCCAAATGACCCTCCTTTGGCAGGCACGCCGTTGACGGTCTCGAAGTCCCGCACCGCATTGAACGACCAAATCACATTTCCGCTCATGTCGACGGCTCGCAGTATCCCGTCCCATCCGCCAGTGAAGACAATGCCGGGAATGGCACTCGCGGGACCCGCCTGACCCCGCTGGTCAGCTTTGATCGTGGCATTCCACTCCACTTTGCCCGTCTGAATATCCAGCGCCTTTAAGCCGCCGCCCGGTTGCTGCAAGGGATAGTACACGCGGCGGCCGTCAGCCGCGCCTCCCCAAACCACCAAACCGGAGGCCGAAGGTTTTCGATCTTCCCACAATTGCGTCCGCCACAAGAGCTTGCCCTCCTGATCTGGATCCAGGGCGATCGCCACTCCGCCTTTTCCGGCAGCCAATAGGAAGGCTTTCCCATTGACGGTTTGCAATATGGCAGAGGAGCCGCCAAAATCGTAGTCCGGCCCCAGCGTTTCCGGACAATTCTGATCGGCGCCGCTCGTCGGCCGGCATCGGGCCATGAAAGTATCGCCCTGGAACTCCTGGTGATGCCACATCATTTTCCCATCGTCCATGCGAAGAGCCAGGATGGAATCGCTGGTGTCTGCCGCAATGCGTCCGAAATTATTGCCGGTGCCGGCGTAGATCAATCCACGTTTGGCATCCACGGTGGGCGTGTTCCACACGGAGGCGCCGGCCGGGCCCCACCGCTGTTTGCCATTGGCGTTCTCCCCAAGCTGGCGCAAGGGCTCTGGAATACTCTGTGTGACCCACACAACCTTCCCGGTGTTGGCGTCCACCGCGGCCACGGCTCCTCGCGATTTACAGCACTCGTAGCTCAGATCTCCCCCGACCAACGTTTCGGTTCCGGACATCGGCACATACAGCCGTCCGTTATAAAAAGCCGCCGTCGCGCTCAGGTTGTTGAGACCGGTTCTGATCTGTGTTTTCCAGAGCAGTTTGCCGTCATGCGAGTCCAGGGCGTAGGCAGTGGTAGAGCGGGTGACGAAGAAGATCGCATATTTCGTTTCACCGCGGCCCGTGATAGGTGCGGCGATCGGAGCGAACCGGCCGAACATATCGGCTTGGTACGCCCAATAGGCACAGCCGGTCTTCGAGTCCAGCGAATAGACAACGCCGTTGTCATTCCCCACGAAGATTCGGCCGAATGCCACGGCGGGCTGCGAGTACATGCTTGCACCGCCGGGAAGTCCAAAGGCCCATTTCAGTTTTAGCTTCGGTACATCCGCCGCGTTGATGCCGGCGGCGGCCGCCGTCTGAAAGCGAGCGTTTGTCGCTCCGCCCCAGCCGGACCAGGAAGGCGAATCTGGGAGATTGCCGAGTTCCGGATTCATCGGGCACCGGTTCGCCAGGTCTGTAAGCGCGCCTTCAGATACGCCCGCGGGCGGCTGCGCGAGTTGCGCCGCCAGGGTGCCGGCTAAGGACATAAGCGCCGCAGTCAACAAGATCGGGTATCGCATTCTATCTTCCTCGGAGAGTATTGTAATGCACTCCCCAACCCGGCATAGCCGGAACCAAACACGTGAACGCTTCAAGGCCTGCGAGGAAGACGCAACCTATTTCCGCGCGGAGCCCCCAGTGACGCTCGCTACAGGGCGCTGGAGTTCGAAGGATCGACTAGCCGGAGCGGTAAAGATTCCCGGTGTCTGAGTGCTTTGCAGCTACACCTTTTGCGGCAAACCGACTTCAAGTCGGCTAAGCGGGGGAAGAAGAGGTCCCCGGTTGTTGAAATCTCTCCGCCGTTGCGCCATCTGAACCGGCTGCCGCGGCGCCTCGGCTGTGGAGGGGGACACGCCCTGCTTTTGCTTTACCACTGTCCCCATGAGCGCGGCCCGCAGAGCTTGATCGCCACTGCGGACCCGCTCATAATGCTCCACAGCGGCGCGAAGCACGGGAACGCCGTTCCGCGCCCGAGCCATGGACAGATCCACCGGCAGATTGATCTGGCTCCGGAACACCCATCCACCGCCTTCACTGGTTTCCACCCAGGCGCTTTTTCCCACGACCTGGACTCGAAATTTCTTCGTTTCAAATATGAGCGTCATGCGCGGACTTCCGGGATTTTGTAGGCGATTAGATTCATGGTCCTGCTATGAGCAAATTGGCCGCCAAACCGGGGAACGAAGGGGTGAACACTTGCTGGAGGAGATACGGGCGGCTGGCTAACAATACGGTAGCCGCTCGGCGCGGCCCCTCCACGACTCTGCTCGCTGGTCCCGCAACTCGATATTCACTATGCCTTGTTTACTTCTGCTCGGAATTTTGCTGCTTCCCCGCGTGGCGCTAGTATTGATGTGGCTGTTCACAACCTACTTGCAGCGCGCGTTTCATAACAGCCTGGTGCTGCTTGTGCTCGGCTTCATTGTCCTGCCCCTCACAACTATTGTTTATGCCTGGGAGGTTAACAACGGCCTGCCCCTCGCGGGAATCAATCTGTTGTGGCTGCTGATTGCCGTCATCATCGATTTGGGAGGCTTCGGCGGCAGCGTGCGTGGGCGGTCGGGGATTTAGCCGGCATCCGTGCTGAAGGCTGACGTGTGCCCGCGCGCGCCGACGCTCAGCCGTAGTTGATGAAACGCCGCGGGCCGGCCGAGCCGAGCTACATGAAGCAGCGCACGGCAAGCGCACAGCGAATGCGTTGTGCACGTTAAGCGTTTCAGCAAATCGTCCGATGTTGATGTTCGGGCCCGTGGCTGGAACGCCATGGGAGGCATGACGACTCCGAGGGAAAACGCTAAAATGACGCGAGAGAAACGCAAGAATAACACACAAATAACGCAAAACATAACGCTAAATAACGCTAAATAACGCGGGCGAGAGCTGAATATAGAGCGGCTAACGTGTTGTATTTAAGGGAGCTACTCCTCTAGATCGAGCCAGAAGCGAGATTTTTAAAAAATACGTTTCTTAGTTAACAACTGGGTCGGGCCGCCAATCCTGGCTGCAGCCGCCTTTCCAGGCGGCTTTTCCGTGCCTTCGGTTTCTACATTTCGTGCGGTTGAGTGGGCAAGATGCTGGCACAGCGCGGCTTCGCCGCAAATCATGGAGGGCGGGCTTCAGCCCGCGCGAGGCTTTAGCCTCGCTTGCCGCCAGCGGGACTGAAGTCCCGCGCGGACTAAAGTCCGCCCTCCCAAAACGTCTTCAAGGAAGCGGTCTCACTGGACCGGTTCTGGTATGATCTCTGGCACATGGAGGCTACTGCGTAAACTAATGCCGCGTAACCTAATGCCGCTCGTCACTATCCCGCTTCTCGCGATTTGGACTGCCGGTGCCGCCGATGCTCCGATCACCAGCAATCCGATTCCGGAACCCATTGTGAAGCGTGGGCTCGCCGTGGAGGTCAAGGATCTTGTACGCCTGCCCGATACCCGCAGTCTTCGTCCTGCCGATCAGGACGTGAATCCTGCCGGATGGGCGCGAGTGAGTTACGTCCGCGATTTACCCGATGGCCGCCGCTTCGCCAATGACTCGCGAGGATTTTTGTATTTGATCGATGCCAACAATCAGCCGCACGTCTATGCCGACGTAGCCGCGGCTTTCCCCCGCTCCGTCTACAGTCGCCTGGAAAGCGGCTTCATCGGCTTCGTCTTTCATCCCGAATTCGCAAGGAATGGTTTGTTCTACACAGTCCATGCCGAGGTCGGGCCCGGCAACCCGAAAACGCCGGACTTCATTCCCATCGGCTATGGCTTGAAGGACGTGACCTACCACAACGTCATCACGGAGTGGCACGCGACGAACCCGGCTGCGAATACCTTCGAGGGCACGCGACGGGAAATTCTGCGCGCCGCCAACGTCATTGCGAACCTGACCCATCCCATGGGCGCGGTGGAATTCAATCCGACGGCAAAACCAGGCGACCCGGATTATGGCTTGCTCTACACCAGCGGCAGCGATTTCGGGTTTAGCAACGGCGGCGGACCCAACGCGAGCAATCCCGCCCAGACGCAGCGGCTCGATTCCATCATTACGGCCATTCTGCGCATCGACCCGCGCAGTCCGTCCGTAACGCATGGGCAGAAGGGGCTTGGCGATTACACGATTCCGATGGCCAACAAGTTCGCCGCGGACGGGGATCCCCGCAGTGAACAAACGACGCTAGGCGAAATTTACGCCTACGGGTTCCGCAACGCCCACCGGCTTTCCTGGGATACGGACGGAACGATGTTTGCCTCCGATATCGGAATGGACAACATTGAAGAGATCAATATCGTCCACAATGGGGCAAATTACGGCTGGATGAAGCGCGAGGGCTACTTCGAGAACGGCAGAGTACGGGGAGGAGCGCTCAACGAGTTGTATCCGCTCCCCCAGGAGATTCTGGACGGGCGAGTGAAGGACGGATTTACATATCCCGTGGCCGTCTACGATCACGATGAGGGTCACTCGGTGACCGACGGCTTCGCGTACCACGGCCGCATAGCGGCATTGAACGGCAAGTTCATCTTCGGCGACATCCAGAACGGACGCGTTTTTGCATGCGATCTTGCGGCATTGAAGAAAGCCGATGATGGGATTCCCCGCACAGTGGCGCCCATCGAGGAGGTGCAACTATACATTCGCGATTCCAGCGGGAAGCGCGTGGATGTGTCGTTTCTCGAACTCGTCGAGAAAACGATGGACAAGACTTTGCCGCGTGCCGATCTCCATATCGGCCGCAGCCGGGACGGCGAATTATTCCTCACTTCCCGGCAGGATGGCATGATCCGCATGCTCGTTGCGGACAGCGGCGGAGGCGCATCTGCGAAGCGCTAATGCCCCACGCAGCGACAACACCTGACAGCAGCGTCGAAGCTCCGCGGGAGTTCCCGTTCATCCCCAACATGGGATGGACAAAGAATCTGCCTCACCGCAAGGTCCTCGATTGCATCGCCGTTGCGGATGAAACATTCATGCAGGCCGACCGCAAGCTGAGTCTTGTAGAGAAAACAGGTCTCGACAGGGAAAACATTCGGGTGGCGGCTTTCCTTCCCCGCTTGCCCGGAACTCAAATCGATGCAGGCTCCCGGCGTTATGCAAGTTACATGGGCAAGAAGTTCCGGCGCCATGGTCTTGATTTCCGCGTGGAGGAGGCAGCCAGCGCCGACATGCTGGAATTACTGCTCATGGGCGCTCAGGTGAATGACAAGATCTTCGGGACGTTCGTATTCTTCCCTGCGCCGTTTGGAAAATCCGAGGACTACTTTCTCCGGCGGGTGCGGCCGGAAAAGGACATCGAAGGCCTTACGGTGGAAAACACGGGCCGCATGGCGCTCAACATCAAGACGGTCGATGAGGAAGAGAAGTACGAAGGAGTCGTGCCTTGCACGGCGCGAGCCATCCTTACGCTGTTGAATCGGCACGATTCCATCAAGAACATGTTCCCCCGCGATGCCGGCCAAAAGGGACCCACGGTGGTGATTTTCAATAGTTCTCCGCGCATCGGGATTCCGCTGCAGAGCATGCTGATGCGGATTGGAGCGACGGCCGTGATGGTGCATCCGCAAACGCGGCCGGAGGACAAACTGCATTTCCTCCAGATTGCGGATATTGTCGTCACCGCGTTTCCGGCGCGCTCCGAGGAGGACCTTGTCAGGGACATCAAGCCCGGGGCGGTGGTGATTGACTGCTCGACAGAGGGTAACCTGCATCCGGATGTGGGTGAAAAGGCAGCCTACATTTCGACTCACGACAACCATCTGGGGCAAATCACCACTGCTTTGGCGCTTTATAACACCGCCCTGTGCGCCCTCTGGCAGCGCGGCATGCACGGTTAGCAACGGCGGTCATTCGTCCGGCCGCTTTCCCGTGATGCCCCACACGAGGAGCTTCAACGGGTCCGGTTCGTCCGAGCGAAAATCGACCCAAGTCAGGCCGCGCAGAAAGACGGGCAGCTCCGGCTTGGAAGGAGCATCGGGCAATAACACCGGGATCAATGGTGCGTTCCTTCGCACAAACTCACGTAGGAAGCCATACATCTCCTGCTCCTGCCAGGGACCTACGCAACGCATCCATTGCGTGGTTCGTAACCGGAAGGCTGGGCCGAACGTCGGGACAAACGGGAGGCCGCTGATGGCGGAAGCGCTTCACATGCCGGCTGCAAGGTGGCCGTACGGGATCATGGCGGCCTTGTGCCTGCTGCCGTGGGGACTGTCCACGGCCGTCAGACTGGACTTATTCTGATGATCGGCGCCTCTGTTGGCGCTCTTTTCGTCTTAGGCCGGATCGTTCAACAGACTCTGGCACGCTAGGCCGGAAGCAGTATCCTGTGAAGCATGGTCGAGTCGCTGCTCATTTACGGAGTCACGACTCTGGCCTCCACCGGCGCGCGGCGCTTGCTCGGCCTGGAGAAGGACGGTGTACCGAGCCGCCTCGTCGAACACGCTTTCGGCGAAGCCGTCGCCGAGGGTGCGAAAAGGCTGCGCCAGCAGTTCACCGCCCTTAAGCCCGAACGCAACCACGATCTGATGGAAGCGCTGCAGCGCGCTTATTTGCAAACCCAGCTTCACCTGGTGCTACCGTGGGCGGAGCGTCAGGGTGTGGAACCGCGCACCGTCTTAAAGGCAGCCAAGGTACCCGATTGGGCCATGCACGCCTGGGAAAATTTAGCGGGTAAACCGCTCGGCTTGGGGGCGGCGGCCGCGCAAGAAAACGCCCGCAAGCTGGTGGATCGCGTGCTTCAGGGCCTTCGCGCGCCCGAGCCTCTGGAAGTCCCGCCGGGACAGTTAACGGCGGCATTCGACCATATCGACCAGGTGCTGGGAGCGAAAACCTGGGATACCGATGTGGCGGCGCTCCTTACGCGCAGCCTGGAGCAGGACATCGCCCTAGGCTGGAGCGGCCCGCTTCCTGAAGAGCTGGCGGAGCGCATCCGCGAGAACGCGTTCCCTTATTTCCAGTCCTGCCTCTTTTTCTTTCTAAAGAGCAAGCCCGAAGTGAAGGCGGTGGTGGACGCGGCGCTGGGAGTCACGATCCTCGACGAGGTGCGCGCCGGGTTCGCGGAGGTCTTGAAAAGGCTGCCTGCGGTCGCTCCCGCCCCGGCGCTGGCCCTGGTGAATGTCCCCGATCTCACGCGACCCATCGTGGGCCGCGACGATCAAGCGAAATTCTTGCTCGAGTATCTGGAAACCCATCGCATAGCCGCCATCGTCGCGCCTCCTATGTTCGGGAAATCCGCCGTGGTGCGGCGGCTGCTGCGGGAAGTAACGGACGGTGTCCGGATCAAGCGCGAGGGACTCGCCGGCATCGTTTACCTGGACGGGCCGCTGACGCTGGGCCGCGTCTTCCGCGAAACCGGACGACTCACCGGCCAATCCGAGGATTGGAGCCAGCGCGCGGATTCACCGGGCGGCGTGGCGGACAAGCTGCGCGATTATTGGAGCTACCTTCAGGCGTTCGGCCCCGTGTGGCTGATTCTGGATAGCTTTGAGGAGAATCTGCGCGGGCCGCAAGACCCGACGGTGGCCGAAGCGGTGGAGCCGTGGCTCGCTTCGTTCCTCAAGCGCCAATCTCCGCATCGGCTGATTCTGGCCAGCCGCGTGGCGCCGCGCGCGAAGGGCGTTCACCCGCTGGCCGAGATCCGGAACGCGCTCGACAGCGGCCTGAAGGAAGCCGCCTCTTTGGAGCTTTGGAACGATGTTTTGGCGGGAGCTTGCGACGGCGAAGATGCCTCGGACGCGGTCTTGCTGGAGCTTTCACGCCGTCTGCGCCATATGCCCGCCGCCATCCGCGCCGCCGGTGAATATGTGCTCGCGCTTGCGCCCGCGTTGACGCCGCGCGGCCTGCTGGAGCGTCCCGCCTTTTTCGCCGATTTCGATAAAGGCGACCGCGAGCGCGGATTCCAGTCCGTGATCCGGCAGTTGGCCGCCGCATTGGATGCGGATTCGCGCCGTCTGCTTGCGCTGATGGCGTTTCTCCCGGAGCCGGTCCCGGAGGAGGCTTGCCGTACAGTGCTGGACGAAGTGCCGCTGGCGCAAACGCTCGCGCGGCTGGCCGGCTCGGTGATGCTCGCCTCCATGGAACGGGATGTTTTCGGCACGCACTGGTACCGCCTGCACGCGGTGGTCCGGCAGGTGCTGGACACGGACGCGTCCGGCCTGGCTGCGGAAAGCGGCTGGGTGGGGTATTGCATCGAAGAGGGCAGTCGGGCGCAGCGAGACAAGCGCTTCGTCCTGGCGGGCAGCTTGCAAGATTGCGCTCGGGCGTTCGCGGAGAAACTCGGCCTGCGCGAGGACGTGGCCACGGCGCTGGTGAACAAGGGCAACGCGCTCGCGAATCTAAAGCGGCTGGAGGAAGCGCTGGCCTGCTACGACCGGGCCATCGAGATTCGCGAGGAATTGGTGCGCGCCGGGCGCCCAGATCTGAGTAAGGGTGATCTGCGCGAGGACATGGCCTCGGCGCTGATGAACAAAGGAGTCGCGCTCGGGGGCCTGAGGCGGTTTGACGAAGAACTCACCTGTTACGACCGGGCCATCGAGATTAGCGAGGAACTGGTGCGCGCCGGGCGCTCCGATCTGGCCGAGGACGTGGCCACGGCGCTGATGAACAGGGGCGTCGCGCTCGGGAGCCTGAGGCGGTTTGACGAAGAACTCACCTGTTACGACCGGGCCATCGAGATTCGCGAGGAACTGGTGCGCGCCGGGCGCTCCGATCTGCGCGAGAACGTGGCCACGGCGCTGATGAACAAAGGCGTCGCGCTCTGGAGTCTGGAGCGGCTGGAGGAAGCGCTCGCCTGCTACGACGGGGCCATCGAGATTCGCGAGGAACTGGTGCGCGCCGGGCGCTCCGATCTGCGCGAGAACGTGGCCACGGCGCTCGAGAACAAACACGTCTTGATCGAGCAGCAGGGCGATCTTACGCAAGCGCTGGACTTGATCGGGCGGGCGGTCGCGATCCGGCGGCAACTGCACAAAGAGGGCTACCGGCACCAAGCCTCGGAGTTCCGGCGGTCCCTGGAGTGGATGGCGGAAACTCTGGACAGCCTTGGCCGCGCCGAAGAAGCCGCCGCACTAAGGGCGGAGGCGCGGGATGTGAAATGACTCCTAACGCTGCATGCCGGAGCTCGCCGGCATGCAGCGCTGCCGGACCGCTTGTAAAAGAGATTGTAAAAAAGGTTTGACTAGTGAAATACTTCGGGGTATTATCGGGGTTGCCCTAATAAGTACTAGTTCTAGAAACCGCCAGATGTAGGCCATGGTGATATTGGGTTACACGTTCAGAGGGCGCGTGAAAACGTCGCCAACCTTGCAGGTACATTCGATTCTTTAACTTTATAGCTCGTTGGGCATTGTACTCTCACGGAGGAAAGTATATGACCCAGTTGTGTGCTCCATTTGCGCCCGTTTCTTCAAGAGTTCGGGCAAACCTGAAACCTATAAAGTGCGTTCGCGACGGCGGCCGGTTTGGCTATCTTTCGTTCCGCGCCACTGGCGCTGTTCGTTCCTCTGCTGGCAGTCTGCACCAGCATGGCATCGGCACAAATAGCCGCGCCCGGAAGTGGAGGCGCGGTCGTCACCCAGCCCGCCTCCAGCGTGCCCAATGCCGCCGACGCCGGCGTGCGAGTCCGCACGAATCTTGAAGTCCTCGCTCAGTTCAGCGCCCAGCCGCAAATCACACCCCAGGGGGCTACCACCAAGCCCATCTACACGGGGCCACCGTTCCCCGGCTTGTTCTACGAAACCCCGGCTTCGCTTGCCTGCATCTACGATTTACAGCCCTCCTCCCCTGGCTGTAATCCGAATACCGCCTTCCTGAATCCGAATGGCGGAAGGAATGCCATCGCCATTGTCGATGCCTATGACGATCCCGATGCCTACATCGATCTCGCCAACTTCTCGGGTCAGTTCGGCCTGCGCGCGATCAACCCGACCAGTTTTGTTGTGGTCTTCGCGCCGACCGGCGGCGTCGCGCCCGGATCTTGCGTCGGCACCGCGACCAGACCCCCTTCTGCAGCCGGCACCGGCTGGGACATAGAGGAATCGTTGGACATAGAGTATGCGCATGCCATGGCGCCCTTAGCGACGCTGTATTTGGTCGAAGCCCAGTCCAACTCAAACGCCGACCTATACTGCGCCGTGACAATTGCTAGTGGATACGTCGCTGCGGCGGGCGGCGGCGAGGTCTCGATGAGTTGGGGCAGCGGCGAGTTCTCCGGCGAGACCGCCTACGACGCCATCTTCACGACCCCTAAAGTGGTCTACGTCGCTTCCGCGGGCGACGGCCCGGGGGTCCTGTATCCCAGCTCTTCTCCCAACGTCGTCGCGGTGGGCGGCTCCACGCTCAGCACCAACGCCACCACCGGCGCTTTCATTTTCGGAAAACGTCTGGCAGGAGACCGGGGGCGGTTCGAGCGCCTTTGAGGCCGTGCCCTCCTTCCAGTCCGGCATCAAGGCCATCGCGGCGAGCGGCCATCGCGGTACGCCCGACGTTTCTTCCGATGCGAATCCTTACACGGGCGTGTGGGTCCTTGACAGCTTGACCCTCGGGTTCCCGGCGTGGTTCATCGTGGGTGGCACCAGTCTCTCCGCGCCCACTTGGGCTGGGATTATCAATTCGGCGGGCAGTTTCGCCGCGTCCTCGAAGGCCGAATTGACCAAGCTGTACGGGGATCCGCAGAAGGATTTCAATGAGGTCACCATCGGTTCCTGTGGGATCTACATGGAAAACCCTCGCCAGTTCCAGTTGGAATTTCTGTAGCGGTCTGGGAAGCCCCAAAGGCTACGGAGGGAAATAGGGCGATTTCCTCGAAAAGAGGCAAACAATGGCACGAGTAACATCCTTGCTAATGGGCGCCGCAGCAGTATGCGGCGCCTTTTTCCCTCTGTGGGCGCAAGTCACAACCGTCCCCACCAGCATCACGCGCAGTTATGTCTCTCCGCCCGTGGGTTTGGGCTCAAGCGAGACGGCTTCCATCACATTAGTAAATGTCGCGAGCTCCACTGCAGTGGAACCGGCTCCATCCTGCACCGGCACTATCTCCTTCTCCAATCCGAATGGCGCGATCGGAAACTCCGACGCCCTTCATGTTGGGGCCGGAGCAATTTATGACCGTCACCTTGCCGTTCGCGAGCGCCGGTCTTTCCGGCATTCGCGGCGAAATCCAGGGCACGGTCTCACTCACGACTTCGACTTCCACGCCCGCCCCCCGTTCCCTCGCGTTTTCTCTCGAAACCTACGATTCGGCTACCGGAGCAACGCACGCGGTGTTGAGCAACTGGCTGGCGATCGCGGGGCCGGTGGGGCCGATTGTTCCGGTCGTCACGCCTACGGGCGTTCGCTGGCCGTAATCTCGTCGGCAATCTTCGATGCACTGAACATGGAGACTGGCTGTCGGCTGCCGTGCACCGTGAAAAGCGGTTTAGCCTCTATTTCAATCCGCCCACAAACGCGTCGATCTCACGTAAAACGTCCGCTTCGTTGGAGCGGAAAACATAATGGTTCGCATGTGCAATGCGGACGACCTTGGCCGTCGGTAACCCGGCTTCGAACGCCTTAGCCACAGCCCCCACAGTTTCGACGTCGCGAGCCTCTTGTGCGGCTTTCTTTTCGGGATCTGGACTCGCCAGCGGTCCCTGATCGTGCGGCACGGCGTAAATTGCGAGGATCGGCACGGGGATCTTGTTATATTTCTGCATCCCGCTCATGATGGCCCGCGTTGGCCCGGGCACGGGCGCCGACGCTTGCGCGGCAAGAACCGCCGGAGGCACGGTATCCAAGTTCTTTACTTGTTCGCGAAGGTCGCGCTCAAAGGCGGGGAGCGTCGATTCCAGCAACTCCTTGATCAGCGGCCGTGGATCCGCCGGACCGTTGCCCGGTTGCAACTGCGCAATCTTCCTCATCAGATCCGGGACTTCGATCGTCAAATTTTGCGGATCCGGGTGTGATGGATCGAAGAACGCGTAGGCATAACCCGCGTCCAGATAGATCAACCCCGCCACGCGCTCCGGATGCCTCGATCCAATCGAGCTCAGCTCCTCGCCGCCCAGCGAATGCCCCACGAGCACGGGCTTTTCGATTTTCAAAGCATCGAGCACCGCCAGCACGTCGTCTCCGAGCCGGTCCGCTTCATAACCCGACGCCGGTGCGCTCGAGGCGCCAAATCCGCGCCGCGTGACCCCATACACGTGATACTTCGGAGTCAGCTTCTGCACGAACGTGTCGAAGACGTGCGCGGTGTTACCCAGGCCCGGCACCAGCACCATGGGACGCCCTGTCCCGCCCCAGTCGAGCGCCTCAATCTTCACGTCCTTTTCGACGGTCACGAATTGCGTCGAATGCGGCGAAGCGTGTTTGAAAGCCGTCTCCGGTGTCGCACGTTTTAGTTCCAGCGGCAAAGGAGTACCCTGCGCCCAAGTCCCAGAGATTGTCGATCCATCGGCGCTCAGTTTCCCTTCGTACCCTCCCCGAATCTGGGCGACGCCGATTTTAACGTCGGCCCCCTGCAACGAGACGGAATCCGCCGGTATCCTCGCGCCTGCATCGCCTTGGTCGAGCGTAGCCAGCCACCCTTCCCACCCGCCGCCCGCGCCCTTATCGACGTGCAAGAGCAATCGCAGGGTTTGCGGTCCCGCCTGCAATGCTCCTTGCCAATCGCCCGCAATGTCTTGAGCAAAGCACCCGCCCCCGAATATCGCCAGGCACGCAGCTATTCGCAATATGCTCTTCATTTGTCGCTCCTTCTTGACATTGTGCACGATATGGGCTGCTACCGGCTGGACCATGGTCCGTCCGTAAGCTCGGCCCTCGGATCGGAAGGTCCAGCAAACCGCTCCCGGCCGTCATCGTCGCCAGGATCAGTAGTACAATCTTGCAGGTAGCAGTCAACAAGGGAAGGAACTTCCGCAATGACATTCACAAATCCTCGAAACCGGCGGCGAGCGATGCTCTCCGCAGCCCTGTGTGTAGCAGTGGTCGCAGTCCTGATCGCGGTTGAGTCACCCGCAAAGTTGCATGCTCAGGCGCCCGCGGCGGCGCCTGCAGGTGGGGGGCGCGGCGCGGTTCCGCCGGCCGATGGGCTGTTCACATCGGCACAAGCGGTCGCCGGAAAGGCGGCCTACCAGCAGAACTGCGCCAACTGCCACGGCCCGAACGTCGATGACGGTAATTCCGCTCCTCCGCTCCGCGGCGCGGCTTTTCTTGGCAAATACGCTGGGAAACCCGCGGCCGATTTGTTCACTTATGTGAGCACGAAGATGCCACCGGGCTCTGCTGGAAGCCCGGGGCCCGGAAGCCTAAGCGGCGCCGAGTACGCGCGCATCATTGCCTACGTGCTCCAGCAGAATAGTTTTGCGACCGGACGGAAAGAGTTCGCCTCGGACGCAGCAGCGCTCGCTTCCGTGACGATTCCCGGTCCGCCGGGACGCGGCGGCAGGGGCGGCGGGGGCGGCGGCGGCGTAGCAGCCGGCGTGAAACTGCCCCCGGCGCCGAAGAAGGCGAACCCGCTCGATAAAATCACTCCCGTCACCGACGCCTTGCTGCAGAACCCGCCCCCAGGCGAGTGGCTCACGTGGCGTCGCGGTTTCGATTATCAGGGATTCAGCCCGATAAAGCAGATCACGAAATCGAATGTGAATAACCTGCGTGTCGCCTGGACATGGACGCTTTCCCCCGGCTCCAATGAAGCCACGCCCCTGGTTCATGACGGCGTGATGTTCCTCCATAGCCCCGGCGACAAACTCGAGGCGCTCGATGCCGCAACCGGCGACCTGCTCTGGCAATATGCGCGAATCTTGCCTCCGGGCGTGAACGCCGGTAACAAGCGCATGATCTCGATTTACGGGAACAAGGTCTATATGGGGACTTCGGACGTCCATGTGGTGGCGCTCGACGCGAAGACCGGCAGGGTGGTCTGGGACCAGCCGCTGACGGAGGAAAGGGGCTTCACCCTCACCGGCGGCCCTCTGGTCGCCAAGGGCAAGGTGATGATCGGAACGGGCGGCCGGGTCGCAGGGAAGAACTACATTGTCGCGCTCGACGCCGAAACCGGCAATCTCGCCTGGCGATTCAACACCATCGCGCAACCCGGCGAGCCCGGCGGCGATACCTGGAACGATCACACCGCCGAGGAGCGCAATGGCGGCTCCGTCTGGATTGCGGGAAGCTACGACTCCGCGCTGAACCTCGCGTTCTTCGGCGTGGCGCAGACCTATGACACCGCTTTGCTGGCAAAGCCCGTGAGACCGGGGGTCAAAACCGACGGCCTGTATACGGACTGTACACTCGCCATCAATCCCGATACCGGCAAGTTGGTTTGGTATTACCAGCACCTGCCTAACGATCAGTGGGACCTCGACTGGGTGTTCGAACGCCAGGTCGTGCGAATGCCCGTTAACGGCGTAGTTCGCCCGGTGATCATGACTTCGGGCAAGCAGGCGACCTATGACATTCTCGACGCGGAAACGGGAAAGTGGATCTACACGAAGGACCTCGGCCTGCAAAACATCGTTGCCATCGATCCGGCAACGGGAAAGAAGACCGTCAATCCACAAACGCTGCCGGGCGACAGCAAAACAGTCATGGTCTGCCCCCACGTGGACGGCGCCAAGAGCTGGCTTCCGGGCTCGTACAATCCCAACACGAGGATTTTGTATGTACCGCTGGTTGAGGCGTGCAACGATTTGAGACCAACGCCCGCCGGCGGCCGCGGCCTTTTGTCCACTGGCGTTAGCCCAGCCGTGCGGCCTCGTCCGGATTCGGACGGCAACTACGGTCGCGTGGAAGCCATCAACATGCTGACGCGCGAAGTGCTGTGGACCGAGCGTCACCGCGCTCCGGTGTCGAGCGGCGCGCTGGATACGGCCGGCGGGGTGATCTTCAACGGCTCGATTGATCGATACTTCCGCGCCTACGACGACCAGACGGGCAAACTGTTATGGGAAACGCGCCTGACGGATGTGCCGAGCGACGCCCCGATCTCGTACACGGTGGGCAGCAAGCAGTACATCGCGATCGGCGTGGGCAACGGGGGCGCGCAGGCGACAGGGTTCGCGGCGCTGGTGCCGGAAATCCAGAACCTCGACCGTGGTGCGGCGGTGTGGGTGTTCCAACTACCCTGATCGCCTACGGCGTTACGCCTGCCTTTTTGAAATCACCGGCCTTGAAGTATGAAAACGCCGCCGGGTCCACCCATTTACGGAAAGCGGCGTTGAGTCGTTCTGGCGTCATTGCGTCCACTTGCTGTAAGATCCCGGTCAGGCGATTCATCGAACGTCCGAATTGCGTGTACCGCGCCAGCGTGCTGGCCACAAAAGCATCCTGCGACATCTGCACCGAATTGTCCTGGACGAACTGCTTTTTGGCCGCCTCGACTTCTTCCTTTGTGAATCCTTGAGTCAACGCCCGGCTCAGTTCTTCCTTGAACGCCGCCTCCACTTTGGGCGCGTTCTGCGGATTCGCGATCGCCTGGAAGATGATCCGCCCGGACTTCTCCTGCGTCCCCGCGCCGTAGCTGGTGCCGACCCCATAGCTCAGACCATCCTTGCCTCGAATGCGCGCGAACAGGCGGCTATTCGGACTGTTGCCGAAAATATTGTTGGCCAGCCACAACGCGATAAAGTCAGGATCGTCATCGTCAAGATTCAATGTGATGGCCCCAAGAATTAAGGCGTTGGCTTTGTCCGGCGTCTCGAATGACTGGTTCACCGTATTCAGCTTCTGCCAATTCTGCTTCACCTGAGCGTAGGCAGCGGGACTCCTCCACGATCCGAACAGCTCGGCCGCGAGCTTCTGAACCTCCGTTGCGTCGAAATCGCCGACGACCGCCAGCTCGCCGTTCGACCCGCCATAAAAGTCCGTATAGAACTTCTTCACGTCCGCGAGGGTCACTTTTTTCAAATCGGCGATTTGTTCGTCCAGGGTCTGGACCGCGCGAGGGTCTCCGGCAGGATACGGCGATGCAAGGTGACGGCTCAACGCGACCGAGGCAATAGCCGTGGGTTCACTGCGTGAGTTTTCCAGTTGCGCGAGCATCGTCTGCCGGACCTGCTCCAGCTCTGATTCAGGAAATGCAGGCTCGCGGAGGACCTCCGCTGCCAGCCGCAGGCCGCCAAGCAAACCCGCCTCGACTGTATCCACATTCGCGCTCGCGCCCGTGAGCGTTCCTCCGGCATTCAGCCGGACCTTCAGCTTGTCCAGTTCATCCTGCAACTGCTGCCGTGTGTGCTTCTCGGTGCCGCGCATCAATAGCACGCCCGCAAGACGAGCCGCCGCGCTCCGTCCGGCCAGGCTCTTTTCGTCGCCGAAGTGCAGGCTCACGGTAGCGAGCACCGTGCCGCCACGGTTCTTCTTCGGGAGAAGAACGACTTTAAGGCCGTTCGGCAGAGTAGCGCGGATCAGGCGGGCTTCAATGTTTGCGGCCGTCGGGTTGAAGACCTCGCCTTCCTGAATCGGGCCGTTGCCTTTATAGTCTTTCAGCTTGGAGACCAGATCGGGAGCGGCTGGGATCTCGGATCGGTCCGGCGTCTCCGTCGGAACAAATCTACCGAGGGTCATATTGGACTGCTTAAGATACTGCTTCGCCACACGCGCCACGTCGTCTGGCGTAACCTTCTGCAAGTCGTCGCGTTCCGTGAACAGCAGCCGCCAGTCGCCGGACGCCGCGGCCTCGCTCAAAACCAAGCCCACCGTCCCGGAATCGTTCAACATCAGCTCGATGTTCTTCAGCAGGCGGGTGCGTTGGCGGTCCACCTCTTCCTTAGACGGCTGTTCCTTCACGACACCCTCGATCGCCGCAAGCATGCTCTTTTGGACATCATCGAGCGATTGCTCCTTTCGGAGCGTCGCAAATATCATAAGCAGCCCGGGATCATGCAACTGCTGGGCGTTAGCATTGGCACTCACCGCTTTCTTGCTATCCACTAGAGCCTTGTAAAGACGGCCTGCAGGATTATCTCCCAACACTGCCGCAAGCACCTCCACGGCCGCGAAATCCGGACTCCCAGCGGCGGGAATATGATAGGCCGCCATCACCGCTTGTGTATCGCCGACACGCCGCAGAACTACCTCACGCTCGCCATCTTGCACCGGCTCATCTGTATAGGTCGGAATTAGCTTGCGCGATGGTTTGGGAATGGCGCCGAAGGTGTCCTGAATCCAGCCGAGCGCTTTGGCGGGATCGTATTTGCCGGTCACCACCAAAATTGCATTGTCCGGCTGATAATAGTTGTGGTAAAAAGCCTGGAGCCTTTCAATCGGCACTTTCTCGATATCACTGCGCGCGCCGATGGTGTTGCGCCCGTATCCGTGCCACAAATAGGCCGTCGACATTACGCGCTGACGAAGAATATTGAGTGCATTGTTCTCGCCGCTTTCGAATTCGTTCCGCACCACGGTCATCTCGCTGTCAAGATCCTGGCGGGAGACTCGCGAGTTGACCATCCGGTCCGCTTCCATATCGAGAGCCCAACGCAGGTTCTCATCGGTCGCAGTCATGGTCTCGAAGTAGTTGGTTCGATCCCAGCTCGTCGTCCCGTTGAAGCCGGAGGCGTGGTTGCGAATCTCAGGAACAACTTCCGCGCGCTTGGCGGTTCCTTTGAACATCATGTGTTCGAGCAGGTGCGCCATGCCTGCTTCGCCGTAGCCTTCGTGCCGCGAGCCAACCAGGTACGTGACGTTCACGGTCACAGTGGGCTTCGAGTTGTCCGGGAACAATAAAACATCGAGACCGTTGGCCAGACGGTATTCCGTGATCCCTTCGACCGCGGTCACCCTTTGAATACTGGCTGGAAGAGTTTGCGAATGTGCCGCGATCGCGAGAACGAGTACCGCGGCGAGAGAGAGGGAGACGGAAACCTTTGGACGCATGGACTTTCCTCCGCTTACGTGATTGATTACAAGGTTCGGTCGCTTACAAACTCAGCATACATCGACTGCATATCACCTGCTAACCTTCGCCCAAGAGCATCGTCGTAAGGCATTATGGTCCGCGCTCTCAGTTTCGACCTCCGCTACGCCCTCCGCATTTGGAAAAAGAAGCCCGGATTCGCAACAATGGCAGTGCTCACGCTGGCGCTCGGGATCGGAGCTGCCGTCGCGGTGTTCAGCATTGTCGAGGGCGTGCTGATCCACCCGCTCCCGTATCGCGACCCGGCCCGGCTGGTTGCGATCTGGGATCACGATATCCACGATCAGAGCCGCGCCAAGATGTTCGCCGGCTATGAAGACTTCGAGGCAATGCGGAAGAACGCGCACAGCTACCAGGATTTGAGCGCCGCTACCTGGGCCGCGGGGGTTCAGCGGGTGGCCATCATTCATGGTGTCTCACGCGGTGTTCTGGCCGAACTGGCCAGCGCATCTTTCTTTCAGACGCTCGGGATCGATGCGGCGTTGGGTCGGACGTTTCAGCCCGACGACGAACGCCGCGGCTGCTCGGTGGTGCTGGCGCATCCGTTTTGGACCACTCCTGTGCAAATTAGTTTCGTAATGCTGGCAAGCTAAACGTACTGGACCAGAACGTCTGGGTAAGGTGTGGCGGCAGGGGCTCTGCTACGTTTGGATCGGGTTCTGCGAGAACCGATACAACGGGGCAATAGG
>DATDGT010000096.1:0-48930 GCA_036521975.1 Bryobacteraceae bacterium | reverse complement strand
CAGATCGGAGCGTTGGGACTCCAGCTGAGGCAGAGAGTCGGTCATCAAGGGTCTCCTTTCTCTTAGCGTATATAGACGCTAAGAAAAAAGCTACAAAAAAGAAGACCGATCGAGTCTGCACCTCCATGTCGCGCACCCGCGTCAACTCTTTTGCTTGTACTGCCGCGCCCGGTGCGCTACACTACTTAGAGGTTAGTTGCGATGAAAACCGCGCTTCCATCGATGCAGGATTTCGTGCGCCAATGGCACGTGATTGACGCCGAAAACCAGGTGTTGGGCCGAGTGGCGAGCAAGGCCGCGATGGTCCTTATGGGAAAAGCCAAGCCCTGCTTCACGCCTTTTTTGGACACGGGCGATCACGTGATCGTGGTGAATGCGGATAAAGTCCGGTTCACGGGACGCAAGGAAACGCAGAAAATTTACCGCCGGCATTCGGGTTATCCTGGTGGGTTGACTGAGACCAGCGCGCGAAGGGTGCGCGAAACCCGGCCCGTGCGGCTGGTGGAAGACGCGATTCAGGGAATGCTTCCGAAGACCAAGCTCGGCAAACAGATGTATCGGAAGCTGCAAGTTTACGCGGGTCCCAAGCACCCGCATCAGGCGCAGAAACCCGTCGACATGACGGTGCGATAACACAACGTAAGCGCACAGCGAATCCGTTGTGCGTTTAAAAGGGAGCGCACAGCGAATGCGTTGTGCGCGGTAAAGGAAACCGAGTGGCGTTAGTACAGCATCTGGGAACGGGCCGCCGCAAGCGCGCGGTGGCAAGGGTCTTTCTGCGCTCCGGGGAAGGCCGCATTTCGGTCAACGGCCGCCCCTTCGAGCAATATTTCGCGGGCGAAGCGGCTCGCGCCACGGTGCGACAGCCTCTGCTGGCAACCGAAACCGCCGACAAGTTCGACGTGCTGATCAACACCTCGGGCGGAGGCCCCAGTGGGCAAGCCGGTGCGGCGAAACTGGGAATCGCGCGCGCGCTGCTGGATTTCAACTCCGAGCTGCGCGCCAAACTGAAAGAACTGGGATTGCTGCGGCGAGACGCCCGCAAGCATGAGCGCAAGAAATACGGCCAGAAGGGCGCTCGCAAACGGTTCCAGTTCTCCAAACGCTAACTGTGTTCCGGAGTCGTGTTCTGGACAACTACCGCAAGCCACTCGCTTGCGTCTTATCCACATCTCGGGCCGCAAAATTCCGCCTTGGGTCGCGGTACCAAGTTTTTATCCAATATGAGGAGGTTATCTGCCATCGATTAGCATGAAGGAATTGCTCGAAGCCGGCGTTCACTTCGGGCACCAGACCAAGCGCTGGAATCCAAAGATGAAAGAGTACATCTTTGGCGAACGTAACGGGATCTATATCATCGATCTGCAAAAGACGCTCAAGCTGTTTAAGGACGCCATGCGCTACGTAGGAGAGATGGCGTCGCAGGGCAAGATTGTGCTGTTCGTAGGCACCAAGCGCCAAGCCCAGGAAGCCGTCGCCGAGGAAGCCGGCAAATGCTCGCAATTCTACGTAAATCAACGGTGGCTGGGTGGTCTGCTCACCAACATGAGCACCGTGCAGCGCTCCATCAAGCGACTGAAAGAACTGGACGCAATGGCCGCCGAAGGCAATTGGGACGGCCGCGCCAAGAAAGAAATCATCCGCCTGGAGCGGGAGCGCAAGCATCTGAATCAGAACCTGGCGGGCATCAAGGATATGAACGGGCTACCGGACTTGTTGTTCGTGATCGACTCCAACAAGGAATCCATCGCCGTGGATGAGGCGCGCAAGCTCGGTATTCCGGTGGTCGCGGTGGTCGACACCAACTGCGATCCCGACAAGGTGGATTACGTGATTCCGGGCAACGACGACGCTCTGCGAGCGATCCGCTTGTTCACCACCAAAATCTCGGAGGCGGTGGTGGAAGGCCGGCAACTCGCCAGCGAAACCGATTTCGCGGCCGAGAAGATAGTCAGCGGAGATGAGACTCCGGTGGAGGAGATCCCCGAGTATTCGCAATACGTGGATCCGAAGTACAACGAGCAACTCATGTCGGAAAGTATGCCCGACGAGGACCTCCCGTCCATGTCGCTGCCGCGCAAAGCCCCGGCCTCGGAACAGGCGCCGGAAGAAGTCAGTAGCCGGAGCGAATAGTCGTCAGTCCTCAGTCGTCAGTTATCAGTTTCAGCCTGGCGACCTGGCCACTGCTTAACTGACAACTGAAAACTGACAACTGACAACTAAAGATTATGGAGATCACCGCACAACTTGTAAAACAACTCCGCGAGCGCACCGGAGCGGCAATGATGGAGTGCAAGGCAGCTCTCGTCGAGGCGAGTGGCGATATTCCCGCGGCCGAGATCGTGCTGCGCAAGAAAGGCATTGCCTCGGCGGCGAAAAAGTCCGCGCGCAACACCGGACAGGGAATCGTGGACAGCTATATTCATCCCGGCTCGCAGATTGGAGTACTTATCGAGGTAAACTGCGAGTCCGACTTCGTCGCGCGCACCGGAGAGTTTCGAACTTTGGTGCACGATCTGGCGATGCAGGTGGCCGCCGCCGATCCCAAGTTCGTTCGCAGGGAGGATGTCACCGAATCGGCGCTGGCGCAGGAACGCGAGATTCAGCGAGCTCGCGCCCTCCAGGAGGGCAAGCCCGAAAAGATGGTCGATATGATCGTCGAGGGGCGCATGAACAAATTCTACGAGGAAGTCTGCCTTTTGGAGCAGCCTTTTATCAAAGACAACACGGCCAGTGTTTCCGATCTGATCAAATCTACAATCGCGAAACTGGGAGAGAACATCTCGGTGTCGCGGTTTGTGCGATTCAAGGTTGGGGACTAGAGCGACGGAGTCGAAAAGCGCACAGCGAATGCGTTGTGCGCGTGAAGAGAAAGCGGAGCCGCCATGCCGGCCTACCACCGCATCCTGCTCAAACTGTCCGGCGAAGTGCTCGCCGGCGCGCGGGATTTCGGAATCGATTCCGAGCGCGTCGGCTCGTTGGCCGCCGAGATCGCCGACGTGTCCCGGACCGGCGTCCAAATGGGATTGGTGGTGGGTGGGGGGAATTTCTTCCGCGGCGTGGCGGCAGCCGCGAAAAACATGGACCGGGTCACCGCCGACCACATGGGCATGCTGGCGACGGTCATCAACGCACTGGCCCTCCAGGACGCGCTCGAAAAGGCAGGCATTCCGGCCCGCGTTATGACCGCCATCGAGATGCACCAGGTCGCCGAACCCTATATTCGCCGCCGCGCCATCCGCCATTTGGAGAAGGGCCGCATCGTGATCTTCGCGGGGGGCACTTCCAATCCATTTTTCTCTACCGATACCGCGGCGGCGCTGCGCGCCCTGGAGATTCACGCCGAAGTGATCGCCAAAGCCACCCGCGTCGACGGCGTCTATGATAAGGACCCGCTTGCCAACGCCGGGGCCGTGCGCTTTGCCCAGATCCAATATTCGGAAGTCCTTTCCAAGGATCTGCGGGTCCTGGACGCCTCGGCCGTGGCCATGTGCCGCGAGAATCGGCTCCCCATTGTGGTCTTCAACTTGACCGTGCATGGCAATATAATGCGTATGGCGAAGGGTGAACCGATTGGAACCCTGATCCATTAGCAGCTCCCAGGAATTTTTATGAAACCTGAATCAACCGCGGCCACCGCCGCCAACACTTTCAAGAACGCGAAAGAAGTCCAGGCCAACACCCGCTCCCGCATGGAAAAAGCGCTGACAGATTTGCAGCACGCCATGGCCGGCATCCGCACCGGACGCGCGTCGGTGAGCATTTTCGACAATCTCCGGGTGGACTATTACGGCACGCCCACGCCGCTGAATCAGCTCGCCAATCTCCACGTCCCTGAGCCTTCCATGATTACCATTCAGCCCTGGGACGTCTCGCAGATCGGAGCGATCGACAAAGCGATCCGCGCCTCCGATCTCGGTTTAAATCCCACTAACGACGGCAAAATCCTGCGTGTGCCCATTCCTCCGCTGACCGAGGAGCGGAGGAAAGAAATCGTCAAGCGGCTGCACCACGTCGCCGAGGATCATCGTGTGTCGATGCGGAATATCCGCCGCGACACCAACGAGCACCTGAAGAAGTTGCTGAAGGACAAGCTCATCAGCGAAGACGACGAGCGCCGGGCGCTGGACGAGGTCCAGAAGACGACCGACGCTCATATCGCCAAACTCGACGCGACCGCCAAGGCAAAAGAGAAGGAGATTCTGGAACTCAAGTAATCGGCGAGGCAAGCGTCCAGAAACGCCTGGCTAGCGGGAGTTTATCTCACTTGGCTACCGGCTTATCTTACTTTGCCACTAGCTTCGCTGGCGGTTTCTTGCGCGCGGCGGCGGCGTCTTTTCCGCGCTGGTATTTCTTTTGGAAGCGATCCACGCGTCCTTCGGTGTCGATCAGTTTCTGGCGGCCGGTGAAGAACGGGTGACAATTGGAGCAGATCTCGACGCGAATATCGCCTTTGTGCGAGGAGCGCGTGCGGAAAGTGTGGCCGCAGGCGCAGATCACGTTGACTTCCTCGTAGGCGGGATGGATGCCGACTTTCATAAGATGTCCCCTGTAGTTAGATGCTAGCACGCCCCTGGGGGAAACAGCCCGGGCAATGGAGCGCGCCTCCTCCGTAATCCGTCCGGCTTAATCTTCCGAAGGCTTTTCCACTCCGTCTACCACCAGCATGTCGATCGGATCTTTCGCGGATTCCAGCTTCAACCCAAGCTGATCGACCACCGCATAGATGATTGCCCGATTTGTCTCGTCCGGACCGCGGCCTTCCGGCGGAGAGATCACAATGTCGTAGTCGATGTAACCGGTAATTCCCGTCTTGTCGATCACCGGCCTATCGGTGGATACCCCGACGAACTGGACGAAATCGCCGATCGATTCTTTAGTGGCTTTGCTGCGCAGCGTTCCTCCCGGACCCGCGGAAGGGACCGATTGCGATTGGGCCGAGACAAGCGCCGCGCCGGCCCAGTAAAATGAGCACAGAGCCACTAAATTAGTGGAACGAGCCAAGCTTCGAATCAGTTTCAGCTCGCCTTTTCATTGTACTTGGACGTTGGCTAGCGCGCGATCGACCGAAGGGTCTGGAAAAATTCGGGGAAGGAGACGGCGGCGGATTCCGCGCCTTCGATCGTGCAAGGTCCGTCCGCGGCGAGGGCGGCGACGGCGAAGGCCATGGCAATGCGATGGTCGCCGCGGGAATCCAGGGTCGCCGCATGGAAGGACTGGCCGCCGGGGACGCGGAATCCGTCGGGCGCGGTTTCGATCTCCAACCCCATGCGCCGGAAATTGGATTCGATCGTGGCGATGCGATCGGTTTCCTTGATTCGCAGCTCCGAAGCATCCCGGACAATCAGCCCATCGCGTGAGGCCGCGCCCAAGACCGCCAACGCGGGAATCTCGTCGATCAGGGCCGTGGTCATCGCCCCTTCGATCACGCCGCCACTCACGCGGGAGCCGCGAACGCGCAGATTTCCCGTCAGCTCGCCACCCACCTGGCGCAAATCCAGAGCCTTGATGGAAGCGCCCATCGACACCAGAAAATCCAGCAAGGCCGAGCGCGTGGGATTCAATCCGATATCCTGAACCACCAGATCCGCTTGTTTCACAAGCAGCGCCGCCACCAGGAAAAAGCAGGCCGAAGAAAGATCGCCCGGGACGTAGAGATCGCGCGCCACCAGCCGAGCGCCGCCGCGGAGCGTAACTACGCGCCTTTCCGAAGACAGGTCGGCGCCGAATTCGCGCAGCGCGATTTCGCTGTGATCGCGCGTGCGCACCGGTTCCCGCACAATCGTGTCGCCTTGCGCGAACAATCCGGCGAGCAGAATTGCACTTTTGACCTGGGCGCTGGCCACCGGCAGCGTATAGTCGATTCCGTGCAGAGGGCGGCCGTGAATCGTCAACGGGGGAAACTTGCCCTCGCGAGCTTCGATGGACGCTCCCATTTGGCTGAGCGGTTGGATGACGCGCGCCATGGGCCGCCCGGAAAGCGATTCATCGCCGCCGATGGTGCAGGGAAACGGCTGCGCCGCGAGAATGCCCGACAACATCCGGATGGTCGAGCCGGAATTCCCCGCATCGAGCGCCGCTCGCGGCTCCCGCAGCGCGCCGCCATGCACCACCACGCGGCCTTGCTCGTCCCTTTCGATCTTGGCCCCCAGCGCTGCCATGCAATCGAGCGTCGACCGGCAATCCGCGCCGGTGGAATAGTTGGCGATCGCGCTGCGGCCTTCCGCGATAGCGGCCAGCATGCCGTACCGGTGGGAGATGGATTTATCGCCGGGGACCGAAATCGTCCCCTCGATCGACCGCGCGGGCGAAACGGTTTCGCGCATGCGCCCTTATTGGCCGATCACCGCGATGACTTCGCAGGAAACCAGCGCGCCGTAGGGCTGATCGGTATCCAGGAAGGTGTGCCGCGTGGGGCGCGAATGCGGATCGGGGAACATTTTGAGCCATTCCGGATTGAGATGCACGCGATCACTTTTGTCCTTCATCCAGACGTGGATCTTGATCACGTCTTCCGGCTTGGCGCCGCCCGCCTCCAGGATCCGGCGGATGTTTTCGAACATGAGCTTGCATTGGCCTTCCGCGTCGGGCGAGAGTTTGCCCGTGGCGGGATCTTTACCGTAGATTCCGCCGGTCATCAGGAACGGGCCGATTCGCGAGGCGTTGGGGATGGGATGCGTGTGCTCCAGGCCCTGGACTTCGATGCTACGGCGTTTGCTCATGAAGGAACCATCATAGCCGCTCCCCCGCAGCGGCTCTCCGGTGCTGCGCGACATGAAAGTTAATTAGCCTGTCGCTTACTGCAGCGCCGCGTATTCGGGCCTCGCTTGCTTTAGATGGGTGATATCGGAGTCGGCATTAGGCACTCCGGGCTTACCGTTTCGCCCAGTCCAAGAAATGCCCTCGCCTTCACCGGCCAATTCGAGCAACCCCGAAACATCCAGCAACCTTAAGTGAAAAAAGCGCCTCCCGGATCCGGGAGGCGCAACATGTGACCGTTCAACACTGCTAGGATTTCGTAACGCGCGTGTGAATCCACGCCAATAGCGCGCCCATCGCAAGCCCGATCACGCCCAGCAAACCGATCAGAGGCATAAAGCTTCCGGTCTTCGGCAGTTCCTCCGCTGGAGCGGTTGACCTGGGACGCACTCTGAAGCACCCGTCTACTACCGTGATTTCCTGCCCCGGAGGGATCACATAGATATGGTCCGGCTGTATGACTGATCGTTGCCGGGCGAGCTCAACCGGCATAGCGGACCAAAGCCCGAGCAGCCAAGGCAGAGAGGCCTGCGTCTTTTCACCCAGGCCAGAGGGGGAAATGGCGCGGGCAGGCCTCGTAACCGGCGGATTTCCGCCACTTACAACCTCTCCGGGCGGCAGCATTCGTGCTAGATATGGAGGGAGCCTTCCATGTCGAAGCAAATCATTCTCGCCGTTTTCCTCGCATTTCTCCTCGGCGCGGCGCTCGCAGTCGCCGGCCACGATCAGACCACCGAAGAGACGTCGATTCTACCCATGGACCATAAGGCCATCCAGTATGCGACCAGCCCGCTGAACGATCCTGTGACCAAGCTCGATCGCGACTTAGCCGCCGGCAAGACCAAATTGGAATACAGTCCGCAGTTCGGCTGGCTTCCGAGCGTTCTGAAGCATCTGGACCTCAACATCGACTCGCAAATGCTGGTGTTTTCAAAGACCAGCTTTCAAGCTCCCAAAATCGGGCCGCGCGCGCCGCGGGCGCTTTTCTTCAACGACCAAACAATGGTCGGGTCGGTACAGGGCGGCGATGTCTTGGAATTCGCGTCTCTAGATCCGGCGCGGGGGTTCATTTTCTATACCCTGGACATTCACCAATCCGATCAACCGCGTTTCGATCGCCGCGACGTCTGTCTGCAATGTCATCAAGGACCCGCGACTCTGGGCGTGCCGGGCATCATGGTCGCGTCGGTCTATCCCGATGCGAGCGGAATGCCTGCTTTCAATCTCGGCATGCCGGTCACCGATGACCGCACTTCTTTCCAGGACCGGTGGGGCGGCTGGTACGTGACGGGCACACACGGTGGCATGCACCATCGAGGCAATGCGGTGGCGCGCGATCGCTTCAAGCCGGACGTGCTCGAATGGCAAGGAACGCAGAATTTGACCACCCTCGGACATAAGTTGGACGAAGGCACGTATCTCAGTCCATTGAGCGATATCGTGGCGCTGATGACGCTAGAGCATCAGACGCGCATGACCAATCTCATTAATCGCGTGGGATGGGAGACCCGCATTGCCGAGCAGGATGGCGCAATGGAGACTGCCCACGCCCGGATCGACGCCGACATCGACGCACTGGTGACCTATATGTTATTCGCTGACGAAGCCACGCTCTACGATCCCGTCGAGGGCGTCTCGACGTTCACGAAAACGTTTCCCCAGCGCGGTCCGCGCGACCGGCAAGGGCGCTCGCTTCGCGACTTCGATCTGCAAAAGCGAATGTTCAAATATCCGCTCAGTTATATGATCTACAGCACGGCCTTCGACGGTATTCCGGAACCCACCAGAGAGCGCATTTACCGCCGCCTCTTCGATGTACTGAACGGCGCGGACAACAACCCGAAATTCGCCCGCCTCTCTGAAACTGACCGGCGCAACATCCTGGAGATTGTCCGCGACACGAAACCGAACCTACCCGGCTATTGGAAGTGAATCGGAACCCAGCGGCCGGCTTTTCGCAAGTACAACTGGATAGCCGTGCGCACGGCCGTGGGGCCACCCAGCAGCCGTCAGTACCGTCAGCGTTTCGCCCCATCGGTCGATGTGACGGAGGCGCCGCGTTATGTCGGCTTACTTGGGAATCTCTCTTTCCTCGCCCGGTCCGAGATGGATAAGGGTCTCTTCGCGCGTCGCAAGAAACTTGCAGTAGAGCGCCAGAGCGATGCCCCGATTCCCCGATGCCGTAACAGCTTGACAAAGTTGTCCGGCTTTTATATTATATCCGTAGCGGATATATGGATCCCCTCACCCCGCCCGTCTTCCATATCCTACTCGCCCTCGCGGACGGAGAACGCCACGGCTACGCCATAATGCGGGATGTAGCGAGCCAAACGAATGGTTCTCTGCAGATAGGTCCCGGCACACTTTATGGGTGTCTCAAACGGATGCTCGCCGCTGGTTTGGTCGAAGAGGCCGATGAGCGGCCCGACCCGGAGCTGGATGACGAGCGCCGTCGCTATTATCGGATGACGCGCGTTGGGAGAGAGAGCCTGCGCGCCGAAGCCCAGCGCCTGGCCGACGCCGTGGCCGCGGCAAAAACTAAACGCGTTCTGGCCGGAGGGAGGGCATGAAACTTCTAGACTGGCTGTACTCGCTCGCCCTCCATGCCTACCCGCGCAATTTCCGCACCCGCTTTGGTCGCGAAATGCGCCAGGTATTCCGCACGCGCTGCAGGACCGCTCCGCGCTTGCCACCTGTTCTGATATCCACCATTTGCGACCTGATCGCGACATCGTTCAAAGAAAGGTCGGACGCTATGATGACGCCCCGATTTGCCCGCCGGCTCGCCTACATTGCCACAGCGGCCGTGCTGTTTCTCGCGGCCTCCGCCACCGTGGTGCGAGCCTATGTAATTCCTACGCCCTCAATGGAGCCGACCCTGGTTCCGGGCGATCACCTGATTGTCGACAGACTCGCGCGCACGCCGCAAAGCCAGCAACTCGTCGTATTCCGGTATCCGCTGAACCCGTCTCAAATTTTTATCAAACGGGTCATCGGCCTTCCTGGCGACCACATACGGATTGTTAACAAACATGTCATCCGCAACGGCCGGGAGCTCAGAGAAGATTACATTAAGTTCGCCGCGTCCACGACCGATTCGTATCGCGACAATTTTCCTGGTACGCCTGGCTATCCGCTACCCGCGCCGGCTCTGGAGATGCTTGCCAATGACGTGAGGCAGGGCGCGATCGTCGTGCCCACCGGCGCGCTGTTCGTGATGGGCGATAACCGCGATCTATCCCTCGACAGCCGCGATTTTGGTTTCGTGCCGTTGTCGAACGTCCTTGGCCGTCCCTTGTTCGTATATTGGTCCTATGACGCCTCGGCGCGACACACCCGGTGGGACCGCACACTCATGCCGATGCCGGGGCCGGGGAACTAGCACTAGCTCAATTATCGTCGGGAATCGGGATTCCTCGCTCGATCATCAATTGTTTGATGAGGGCAACAGTATCAAGCCGATAAACTGGAGCCTCGACCGTTACGGCCACGCCCTTTGCGAAGTTCAGGGCGAGCATGCCCGCGCCGGAGCACGTCCTTCGGGCGTCGCCGCAATAGGTCCCTTTATCCCGGGCGGCGAGATTCGCGCCGTGTTCCACCAAAGCGCGAATCTCATCGTTTGCGCCTCTCTGAGCCGCGCCCATCAAGGGCGTCATGCCTTGATCGTTAGCGGCATTTACGTCCGCGCCCAGGGCTAGCAGCAAATCGAGAGCTTGCATATCTTCGGCGTGCGAGCGGTGATGATCGATGCCGAGGGTGAAGCCGACTCCGGTAAACGCCATGAGCGGCGTTGTGTGGTCCTTGGTAGCGATCGACGGATCGGCGCCATGAGCCAACAGAAGCTTCATTACCTCGACGTCGCCGCCGTAGCACGCGCGGAAGAACGGAGTGGCGCCTTCCTCTTTTAACCAGAAGACGTGGCTGGCGACATGCACCTCGGTCTCATACGCGAGGCGAGTGTTCACTTGCGCTCCTAGATCCAGAATGAGTTTAATGAAATCCAGCGCCTGATCGTCGTTCGGCGGGATGGGAACCGTGCCGGTCTCGTTGGTGCGGTGCTTCACGGCCAGATAGAGTGGCGTCCAACCCTTTTGATTGGCGAGGTTCACATTCGCGCCCTTCTCGATCAGATATCGCGCGATATCGTAGCGGCCGTTCAGAACCGCCACCAGAAGCGGAGTGCTTCCGTCGCCCGAGGTGTGATTGACATTGGCGGCCGCGTCGTCCTCACGGCTCGCGCGTGGGTTTTCGGCTTTGGCGTCCACCAAAGCTTTCACGGATTCAAACGACCCCTCCCGGACCGCAAATATTAAGGGCGTCAAGCCGCCGCTTTGAAGATTCTCGGGAATTTTGGCGCCTGGCCCGGCAGTGCCGTAAGCAATGGCTTTGTCCTGTTTCGATTGGGCGTCGGCTGCGGCTCCGCGCTCGATCAGGATACGGATGGCTTCGGCATGGCCCTCAGCGGCGGCCCACATCAAGGCAGTGGTTCCACGGAGCGACTCTTTTGCGTTCACATTGGCTCCGTGGTCGAGCAGCGTTTTTATGATTTCGACATTGCCTGTGCGCGAGGCTTCCATCAGGGCAGTCTCTCCGGTGGAGAGGAACGTGCCATTGACATCGGCGCCAGCGCGCAAAAGCTTTTCGACTACCACGGTGCTGCCGCTCTCGCTGGCTTGAGATAAGGCGGTGGCTCGTTCGCGAGTGGCCGCGTTTACGTTGGCCCCAGCGGCAAGCAGGAGATCGACTAATTCCGCATCGTTCGCCCGCGCTGCCCAAATCAGCGCCGTGGCGCCATCCGGTTGAGCTTCGTTCACGTCGGCCTTTTGGGCCAACAGTGCGCGAACCGCCACGCTATCGCGGCGCATCGCCGCGTCGGCGACGGGACTGGGCGCTGCAACAGCGGGGATCGATAGAGCCATCCCCAAGCACAATAAGCGGTTCATGAACGAAGGCCGTGCCGCTCTTAAGTTTACTCCTCCGCCAGGGCCCCCGGTAGGGCATTGTCGCGCATAGCTGTATACGATATACTTCAACCCGAGTAGGTAAAGCGCACAGCGCATGCGTTGTGCGCGTTAAGAGTGATCCACCGTACTGGAGTTTCTACATTTCGTGCAGTTGGGTTGGGCAAGGTGGTGGCACAGGCTTTAGCCTGTGAACCGTAGGTATCCATTAATGAGAAGCGTGCTTTGGATTATCGGAACGGCGATGTTGGCGGCAGTTGTGGGGACCGGCCAATCGAACGCTGGGATGTCCGCGGCCGCGCAAAGGGCGCTGATCGATCAATATTGCGTGGCGTGTCACAACCAAAGGGCCAAAATAGGGGGCTTGGCGCTCGATACGGTCGATCTCGCGCGCCCGGCGGACCATTTCGAGACTCTGGAAAAAGTAATCCGCAAGCTGCGGGCGGGCATGATGCCGCCGGCGGGTTCGAAACGCCCAGACCCGGCGGCTTATGCGGCGCTTGCATGGGGCATCGAAAATAGCGTGGATCAAGCGGCTGCTGCGAAGCCGGCGGTGGTCCCGCCGGGAGTTCATCGAGTCAACCGTGTGGAGTATGGAAACTCCGTCCGCGAGCTGCTTGGCGTGGAAATCGATCCGGCGGCATTTCTGCCGGTTGACGATGCCAGTTCCGGCTTCGATAACCTCGCCGGCACGTTGACATTGTCTCCGGCGCTTGTGGAAGGCTTCGTGGCGGCGGCCGGGAAAATCAGCCGGCTCGCGCTGGGCCGTGAGACAGCGCTGGCGGAGAGGCGATATGTAATTCCAGGGGATCGCTCGCAGGAGACGCACGTAGAAGGCTTGCCGCTGGGCACTCGCGGCGGCGCGGTCTTTTCCTATGATTTTCCCGCGGACGGCGAATACGTTATTTCGTGGTACTCGGTAAGAGATTACAATGGCCAGCTCTTTGCCGCCAATCGCAAGGGCGAGAAGGTGGAGTTGCTCCTGGATGGCGAGCGGATAAGGCTGTTCGAAGTGGATCAGGTGGCGAGGATTACGGAATCTCTCAACGAGAGGAATCTAGTCCGCATTCCTGTAAAAGCGGGTATCCACACAGTGGGCGTCACGTTTCTTGCCACCACCCAAGTCCCCGTCGACGATTTGAACCGGCACAACTTGCGAAGCGTGCTGGAGTCTGGCCCCCTGGAGGGATTCACTTTCTCTCCGCAGGTCGGTCAGGTGATCATCAGAGGCCCATACGACGGTAAGCCCGCGAAGGATTTGGCGAGCCGCCGCAAGATTATGGTCTGCGAGCCGGCCGGCAGCTCAGACGAGATCCCATGCGCCACGAAGATTCTTTCCGAGCTGGCGCGCCGCGCTTACCGTCGGCCCCTGAAGGCCGCGGATCTCGAGGATTTGCTGAGCGAATACCAAAACGGGCGGAATCAAGGCCACGATTTTGAGGCCGGGATAGAACGGGCGCTCCAGGCAATTCTGGCGGACCCCGAATTTGTTTTCCGCGGCGAGGCGATTCCCGCCGGCATAAATCCGGGACAGCCTTACCGCATCAGCGATGTGGAGCTGGCGTCCCGGTTATCGTTTTTCCTTTGGAGCGGTCCGCCCGACGACGAGTTGCTGGCGCTCGCGAGCCAAAACAGGTTGAGGGACGCCGGCATCCTGGAGCAACAAACGCGGCGCATGCTCGGCGATCCTCGGTCGCGCGCATTGGTGACGAACTTTGGCGGGCAGTGGCTGCAGTTGCGCAATTTAGCGAGTTCCTCGCCTATCGCGCTCGATTTTCCGGATTTCGACGATACCTTGCGGGAAGCGTTCAAGACCGAGACGGAGATGCTGCTCGAAAGTGTGATTCGCGAGGATCGCAATGTCGCGGAATTGCTGGATGCCGATTACACATTTGTCAATGAACGCCTGGCGCGGCATTACGGAATTCCGAATATTTACGGCAGCCAATTCCGGCGAATAAAGCTGGATGGAGAATGGGACGTACGCCGCGGGCTGCTGGGCAAGGGCAGCATCGAGCTGGTCACGTCCCTGGCGGACCGGACCTCGCCGGTGCAACGGGGGAAATGGGTTCTGATGAACATTCTCGGCATTATTCCTCCGAATCCGCCGCCGGGTGTACCGCAATTGAAGGAAACCGGTGGGCAGGCCGAAGGCACCGCCCCCACCCCAATGTCGATGCGCCAGCGGATGGATGAGCATCGCGCGAATGCGGTCTGCGCCAGTTGTCACCGGATGTTCGATCCCATCGGTTTCGCTCTGGAGGCTTTCGATGCGGTGGGGCGTTATCGAACTACCGAGTTTTCGAAGCCCCTGGATTTATCGGGGCAGCTTGTGGATGGATCGCAGTTCAGCGGCCCAACGGGACTTCGTCAAGCATTGTTGCGCTATTCCCCTCAGTTTGTGCAGGTTCTCACCGAAAAACTGCTTACATACGCGCTGGGGCGCAGCGTCGAATATTACGATATGCCCGCAGTTCGCAAGATCACACACGAGGCGGAGGGCAACAACAACCGATTTTCGTCAATTGTACTGGGAATCGTGAAGAGCGCGCCTTTCGAGATGAACGCTGCGCCTCCGGAGAAACTCGCGGCGCGAAAGTAGCGCGAAAATAGAAGGACGTCATGTTTATTACTGGCAAGCACATCCCACGCCGCACCTTCCTGCGCGGCGCGGGCGTAACGCTGGCGCTGCCGTTTTTGGAATCGATGATTCCCGCGACGGCTCGGGGCGCGGCGGCGGCTGATTCCAAGATGCGGTTCGTGGCTCTTTTTTCTCCGCACGGCTGGGCACCGACCTACTGGGCGGACAACCGCAAAGAAAGGCTGGAAGGGGTGAAGATCGAAAACCCGGAAGAGCGGAATGCCGGTCTCGGGTTTATTCATCAGCCATTCGCGCCCTGGCGGGAGAACGTGACCATCGTCGCGGGACTGGACGCTACCTCATCCATGCCGCCCCCTGGAACCACAGGCGGGGATCACGACCGTGCGGCAGCGGTGTTTTCCGGGCTGCCGCCCAAGAGAACCACGGGCGCGGATATTCAATGCGGCTCGAGCATCGATCAGATCGTCGCTCAGACCCACGGCCAGGAAACACTCTTGCCATCCATGCAATTGGCCATCGAGGACCCGGCAGCTAATACGGGCGTTTGCGGCTACGGCTATAGCTGCGCATATTCGAATTCGATATCGTGGGCCAGTCCAGGCAAACCCCTTCCGCACGAAATCAATCCGATGGCTGTATTCCGCCGGATGTACGGCGACGGATCGAGCCTGGAAGAACGGCAATCTCGAAGACAGGCGGACGCCAGCATATTGGATAAAGTCACGCGCAAGCTGGCTCGTTTTGAATCGAATTTGCCTCCGGACGATCGCCACCGGCTGGACGACTATCTGGATGCGGTAAGGGAATTAGAGCGGCGGCTTCAAATCGCGGAGAAAATATCGGCGGAATCGCCGTCCATGGAAGTGCCATTCGGCGTCCCGGAATCGTTCGACGAACATGTTAAGTTGCTTTTCGACCTGCAAGTGCTCGCCTTCCAGGGCGACATTACGCGAGTCACGTCTCTAATGATCGCGCGCGACATAAGCCTTCGCAGCTATCCGGAGTCTGGAGTGAAGACGGGCAATCACGCGGCTTCGCATCACGGAGAAAATCCGCAAAGACTGGAGGAATACGCGAAGATCAATAGATACCATTCGAAATGCATCGCGTATTTCCTGAGCAAGCTGCAGGCGATCCCCGAAGGCGACGCGACACTTTTCGATCACGCGTTGATCATGTGGGGGAGCAATATGGGCAACTCCAACCAGCATAATCATACGGATGTAGGTTATCTTTTAGCGGGTGGCGCTTCGGGGAGACACAAGGCCAAGCTGAACGTCGCCGCCAAGGGACCGACTTCCAATATCCTGCTGACCGCCTTACAAATCATGGGAGTGGAAAAAGAATCCATCGGCGACAGCACTGGTCCAGTTTCCATTTAAAAGACTAGGAATTAGACCGGGGGTCTCGATGCGGCTGCTCTCGACATCCGCTGCTATGATCTCCTAAATGAGAGTCTACGAACTTCAAAAAGGAAGTAGTAGTATTGAAGGCCTGCGCCGCGCTGACCGGCCCGATCCGCAACCGGGCCCGCGGCAGGTCCTGATTCGCATCCGGGCAGCCTCCCTGAATTATCGCGATCACATGGCGCTGATGGGCACCTATTTCACGCCCGTAGAGCGCCCGACTATCCCGCTCTCCGATGGAGCGGGCGAAGTCGTCTCTGTCGGCGCCGGCGTGACGCGCTTCAATCCGGGTGACCGCGTCGCCGGCACGTTTCTTCAGGTGTGGAAGGACGGCCCACGCCCGCCTCGCGCTCGGGCGCTGGGAGTTCCACTCGACGGCACTCTCGCTGAGTACATCGCCCTGCCCTGGACGAGGACGGGGTCGTCGCAATTCCGACTAATCTCTCGTTCAATGAAGCCGCTACTCTTCCCTGCGCGGGCGTAACGGCATGGAACGCTCTCATGGTTGCCGGTCGCCCGGTCCGCCCCGGAGATAACGTCGTTTGCTTGGGTACAGGAGGCGTGTCCATGATGGCGGCGCAGTTTTCGCATGCCTCTGGCGCCCGCGTGATCGTCACGTCCTCAAGCGACGCCAAGCTCCAGCGCGCTCTCGGCCTTGGTGCTTCGGATGGCATCAACTACACAACCCACCCCGTCTGGGAGAAAGAAGTCGAGCGGATTACCGGAGGCGCCGGCGCCGATCACGTAATTGAGATCGGTGGAGCGGGCACCCTGGCACAATCCTATCGCGCCCTCGGTTTCGGCGGCAAGGTGGCGCTCATAGGTTTTTTGGCCGGTCCCGGCGATCCCAATCCGATGCCGCTGATGATGAAGGGCGCGAGCCTGCACGGAATCGGCGTCGGAAGTACCCGCATGTTCGAGGAGATGAATCGCGCCATCGAGGTAAACCGCATCAAGCCGCCAGTCGACAAGGTCTTCTCATTTGATAACGCCCCGGAAGCCTTCCGCTGCCTCGCCTCTCGCGATTTTGTCGGGAAAATCGTGATTTCCTTTGACTAATTTGCGCGGCGGACTAGGCCTTGGGAGCGTCTGCAACGAAAACACTAAGCTCGCTCCATCGTCACGCTAGAGCACCTCTACTTATAGACGGTCGTCGCCGAGTCCCATAAAAGCTTCGACGCATCCCAGCCCCCGCCGCCGGTCGAAGACGCTTTGGACCAATTGATCCCGGCGGTGATTGCACAATTGAAACTCTTGGATCCCGTTAGGTAAAAATAGTTATTGCAGCGAATAAGACACTCCCGCCGTTAGCTGAAATGAATTCTTCTGGAAACCTGGCGGAGGGTTGTTTAAGTATGTATCAATAATCCCGGTAGAGAAGCTGAAGCGCCTGGACAATGCCATCGTCACCGAGGTGTTAAAGGCCATCCAGTATGCGTGCGTGTTACTCCAGGCCGGAACAACGGATAATTGCTCGTTAAAAACAAGTCCGTGAGGCAGCTTGCGGTTGTAGTGCTCGGTGAAAGTCGAACCCACCAGACTTTGGGTGACCGCCGACGCTAGAAACTGCTGGCGTTGATAGTTCACCGTGCCCTTCACGTCAAAGGTTTGGTTGGCCGTATCGATGATCGTCCATCCGATTCCACCTCCATAAATCTGCTGCAAATCGAGCCCTTGAGCGCTGTTATGGTCAAAGGCGGCCAGCCCGAAGCCGTAAACGCGCGCCGTGAAGTATTCGTCGCGCTCCGCCAAGGCGTGATAAAGATCGGTCCGCACTTGAGGCGTATGTGGCTGCATCAAAAGGCTGTAAGCCCCGTTGAAATCGATGATGGTCCGGTTGCGGAGGGGCAGCCAATTCTCAGTCGGAACCGCTCGGACCAGATTGACTGCGCCGAAAAATGTGTGGTTGTTCTGAGTCGCTTCCAGGAACGAAGCGCCTGCAGTAACCGCGCCGGTCCAACCCGCTAAGAAATGCGGCTGGTGCAGAATGATGCTGCGGAACCGCGCTTCATCGACTATGTAGCCGGTGTTACCAACAGGAACGGTTTGTGCACCCTGGCCCGGGGCCGGCGTGACGGTTACGGTGTTATCCTTCACGCTGACCGTTCCTTGCGGAACTGAGCCGGCGTCCTGCTGCCCGCGCAATTTCGCGCCTTTCGGAATCACGGCAAACTGTTGGAAGGTATCAAGCTGCTGAATTTTTCCCCAATCGACCGTGACGTCGCCCAACGTGTCGCTGTGAAACGTAACCGACCCGCCCACCGAGCGGACTAAATGGCCGATTAGTTTTTCGCCATTCGTGAAGGTGAGAACATCAGGCATCGGCTTTGGAGCCGGCGGCGTATTGGGCGCCTGGGCCATGCTTAGACCGCCCGCGCCGAGCGCCGCCAGCGCGATCAGAACAAAGAACCTGCTTTTACCTCGTGTAATTAAAGTCAATCAGCATTCCTCCTGTGCGCAAATCAGGTTCAGATTAGCACGATGTAAGGCCGCGGCGGATCGATCATGGTTCACGTCATCGGAGGGGTTCAAGGTTGGCCGGAATCGCAATTGAGCAGGCGCCTCGTCCCGTGATCTCGGTTTAGGACTAACGGCCGCCGTCTGCCAAAGGAGCCATTTAGCTGGTTTGGAAAATGGCTGCGGCCATCCGTGCTCCCGCTTGCGTCTCGTCCCTATGATGTTCGAGAGGTTTGCCTTGGGCGAGGGCGGAATGGATGAAAGGGTCGAGGGACATTTCGGCCTCCTGGTCTTCTTCTTTTGAGCCGCGCACAACGGCATGGCCTGTGGGCTCGCAAGCCGCGAGGCCGAAGAGGCTGTTCTCCATGGCGCGGATGCGGTCCAGCCGCCAGTAGGTGTCGGCGATGGTCTGGACGCATTTGGATTCGAGCAGGCCTTGAGGCTTTAGCTCGGTGTGGAACTGGCCGCAGTGCTTTTGATAGGCCGCGAGATCTTCCGAAGGAAGGACGACCGTTTGGCCGGTGAGGGCGTGACGAAGTGCGTTCAGGGCTACGCGGCGCTTGCCCTCGGGAATGACGGCCCCGGTGGAATGGGCGGCATTTTGGCGATTGATTTCGGCTCGGTTGGTGGGACTGGAGGGGGTTCATATAGACCTCGATATAGGTTTTCGCGCAGGAAGAGCGGGGGATCTTGAAGCCCAACTCGCGGATGGAATCACACATGCGATCCACCGCGGCATCGTTGTTGCGCGGGTTCCACTCGTATTCCACGAACCGGCTCAACGGCCACACTTCAGTGGATAGTGGTAAGGGCTCGGATTTTATATTCGCCCCTTTCGTTCTTCGACCATTTGTTCCAGCTTGTCCAGGCGGCCTTCCCACTGGAGGTCCTCCAGCAGTCGCGCGTGCGCCTGCAGGAATTTCATCACTTCGGTGGCCTCGGCGGGAGTACATTGGCCGCGGTGAAGAGCCTGGGCCACCTTTGCTACCGCTCGTTCGGCATCCTCCGCCGAGCGTATCGCGGGCAGCTTAAACGACAGCGGCGCCCCCCGCCGCGTGGGACTTACGCGCTCCACGCACAGCCGCAAGGCGGTTCGGTCGCCTTCCTTCAGCGCTCGGCGGATGCATTCGCCCATCACGTGCGGCGCAAACTGATCCAACAGATCGTCGCCGGGTCTCGGTCGATTACGGCTCCCCTTCGGACGCCCTTGGCCCAACTGATTGCCCGGTTGAAAGGACCGGCCTCGTGGTTTATTCATGCGCTAGCCCACCCTACTCTGAAACGTTCCCGTTTGCAAGACCAAATATCGAAATAATCAAATATCGAAGCGGGTGAAAAGGTCCGATATAGCTATTCGAGCCTATGGCCCGAATAGCTATGTCAGGCCGTGGGAGGCACGACAGTCTCGAGGGAAAACGCTAAAATGACGCGAGAGAAACGCAAAAATAACGCAACAATAACGCAAATAATAACGCTAAATAACGCAAACTAACGTGAGCGTTTGCGGCCTATCTCTTGTATCTTCGGGACTTACTGCCTGTGACTGGATTTTCTGCATTCCGTGCAGTTAGCCTGTGACACGAGGCTGCTGACGCGCGCGGTTCAGAAAGTCCATCCAGTTGGGTTGGGCAAGATGGTGGCACAGCGCACCTTAATCATGGAGGGCGGGCTTCAGCCCGCGCGAGGCTTTAGCCTCGCTTCCCGCCTTGTCCTCCTTAAGGTACAATGATCTCTTTACATGACACCCCGCCAAAAGCTGCCCCTTTTTGCGCTCTGCGCCGTCGTCTCGCTGGCCGCACAAACTTCCGCCACGCTTTCGGGAACCGTCACCGATCCCTCCGGCGGCGTGGTTCCCAACGCCGCTATCACGGTCACGAACGTGGACACGGGCGCGGTCCGCTCCGCCGTCACTGACGCCGCGGGCGACTATCAAGTGCTTTCGCTTCCGGTGGGGGACTACCAGATGCGGGTGGAGAAGTCCGGATTCAGCGCCGAGCTTCACACTGGCATTCATCTCGCGGTCGGCCAGACCGCCGTTGTCGATCTGTCGCTGCGCCTCGGCGAGTCCAACCAGGTGATCACGGTCAACGCCGACGCGCCCCTGGTGGGCACAACTACTTCCGATGTCTCCGGGTTGGTGGCCGCGCAACAGGTACGCGATCTTCCGCTTAACGGCCGAAGCTACGACGAATTGATGACGCTAAATCCCGGCGTGGTGAACTTCACCTGGGAAAAAACCGGAGGCATAGGCGTCTCCAATTCCACCAACGGGAATAATTTCGCCGTCTCGGGGAACCGGCCGCAGCAGAATCTGTTTCTGTTGAATGGCGTCGAATTCACCGGCGCGGCCGAAAACAACATGCAGCCGGGAGGAACCAGCCAGGAGCTCGTGGGCGCCGACTCGGTGCAGGAGTTTAACGTTCTCCGCGACTCTTACGGCGCGGAGTACGGCAAGCGGCCCGGAGGGCAGGTCGCCATCGTGACGCGCTCCGGCTCGAACGATCTGCATGGCTCGATCTACGAATTTCTGCGCAACAACGATATGGACGCGCGCAACTTCTTCGATCCCGCCTCGGCGCCCGGTTTCGAGCGCAACCAATTCGGCGCGGCTTTGGGAGGCCCCCTGGCAAAGGGCAATACCTTCGTGTTCGGAAACTTCGAAGGTTTGTATCAGCATCTGCGCCAAACCGGCGTGGACCTCGTGCCCGACAACAACGCCCGCAGCGGATATTTGCCCTGTCCGCTGATTAGTCCTGCGCCCAGTCCCTGCCCATCGTCTGGTCTAGCATTCGTGGGCGTTTCGCCGTTGATTAACGCCTGGCCCGTGCCCAGCCCTGGTGCGCCCGATTTCGGTGGAATTTCCGAGGCTTTCAATAATCCTCTGCAAACCATCCGCGACGATTTCGGCACATTCCGTTTGGACCACATCTTCTCCCGCCGCGACACGCTGAGCGCGATCTACACGGTCGATGACAGCGCAGATCACACGCCCACCAGCACGAACGCGTACAGCACCGACATCGCCAGCCTTCGCGAGCAGGTCGCGAGCCTTCAGCAGACACACGTTTTTTCGTCCACGACAACCAATCTCGCCGAGTTCGGATATTCGCGAGCCGGATATTTTTTCACCGGCGAGCCAACGCCGGGCACGCCCGCGGCGGCTCTCCCAGGCTTCCTGGCTGGCGATCCCATCGGCGCTCCGGTAGTGGGAGGCAGCTCGGCGTCCAATCCCACCGCGCAGCTAAGCCTCGCCGGAAGCAACAACGGAAGCAATCTGCGCGTAGCGCGCAACATTTTCACTTACCAGGACCAGGTTTCGATCGTCAAGGGCGCGCACAAATTGAGCGTGGGAGCCTGGTTCCAGCGCTTGGAGTCGAACGAGCTTCTGGCCCTGAGCCAGTATGGGCAAGCCACGTTTACCAGCATCCAAACGTTTCTTCAAGGGACCATAAGCTCGCTATTGTTCGATCCCGCGCCCACCCCGCTCGGCTGGCGCACCACCATGGGCGCGGTCTTTGTGCAGGACGTCATTCGCGTAACCCCCAAACTGGTTGCCTCGCTCGGCTTCCGCGACGAATTCGATACCGGTTGGAACGAAAGCCATGGCCGGGCCTCCACCTACGGCTTTACCAATGGCGTCATCAATCCCCAGCCAACCATAGGCTCTTCCGCGTTTACGGTGAATAATGCGAAATTTCTGCCGCAGCCGCGCGTGGGAATTGCCTGGAGTCCCTTCGTCCGTCCGCGCAAAACCGTGCTCCGCGCCGGCTTCGGTATGTACAACGATCTCCAGGACGCTTTGGGATATCGCACCGATCAGAACGCCCCGTTCAATCCCACCTACAGTGATCCGAATGTGGCTGTAGCATCGCTTCCTCTTTCACAGACCGCAACCCTCCCCGCGACGGCCCATCTTTCGCCCGGCGGCGTACAGCCGAATCTCCAGACGCCCACGCTCATTTCCTGGTCTTTCCGTATCGAGCAGGAGATTGCAGCGAACACGATTTTCACCATCGGCTATGTGGGATCGCACGGCTATCACGAGCTGATCGGCATCGACGCGAACGAGCCGTTTCCGGTGATTTGTCCTGCGGCGGGCTGCCCGGCCGTGTATCCGGCGAGTTTCCCCGCCCCGCTCGCGGGCTCCCCCATCCCCGCCGGAACCTATTACGAACCTTCCTCCACCAAACCAACGGCTTCTCTCGCCAATACGTGGACCTACTTTTCCAAAGGCGACAGTTCGTACCAGGCTCTTCAGATCGACCTGAACCACCGTTTCGCAAGCGGCTTCTCGATTCGCGGGGTCTACACCTTCGCGAAGGTCATCGACGATGGAGACTCCCTCAACGCCACGACATCCGGCGGCGAACCCGCACTCGCATCCAATCCTTTCGACCTTCGCGCCGACCGGGGATTGGCCAATTTCAATGTGCGCAATGCGGCGGCCATCAACGCGCTCTATCAGCTTCCCTTGTGGCGCAATAGCTTAGCCGGCGGCTGGAGTGTCGGCTCGATTGTCACTCTCCAGAGCGGTTTCCCCTTCACGCCCCAGCTCAGCTACAACCCCTCCAATACCGGCGACACCAAAAATCCCGTTCGTCCGTTCGTGAATCCCAATTTTACCGGCAACGTGATCATTGGTTCTCCGAATGAATGGTTCAATCCGTCCGCGTTTCTGGCGCCGCCGAATAATAGCGGCTTCTGGGGAAATCTCGGACGCGATACCTTGATCGGGCCGGGGCTCGCCTCGTGGGATTTCTCAGTGCATAAAGACACACGAATTAGTGAAAAGCTGAATCTCCAATTCCGCGCCGAGCTGTTCAACATTTTGAATCACCCCAATTTCAACACGCCCAACGCGGTAACGTTCACGCCTTCGGGTGTTTCGCCAACAGCAGGATTGATCACCAGCACGGCCACCACATCGCGCCAAACGCAGCTTGCATTGAAGCTGCTGTGGTGAGGGGCGCCCGCCTTGGTAGTGGTGCTTTAGCGCGGAGGCAAAAGCACCACTACCCCCGCCTTCCCGTCCTGCCAATGTAGCTTCAAACAGAGCCGCGACCGCCAGGGAGCGGCCCCGGTCCTTCAAACAGAGCCGCGACCGACCTGATCCGCAGGTTGGAGGAAGCGGGCTGCGAATTGGTCCGGCACGGCGGGAAGCAGGGCAGGTTGGTTACCGGCAGTCCGTTAGCGCCAGTGTAAGTTTGGACGTGTGGACGAAATTGTCTTACGGTAGAGCCCTGCGAAGAGTCCGGGTTGCTGGTTGCATACTGGAACGCTCCCGCTAGCCGGGGCGGAATAACCACCCAGGGAAAAGACTTGCGGGATCTGGCGGACGCTACTTTTTCAAATCAGCCTGCCAGTTGAGCACCACCGTAATGAGAGTCTGCGAGCTTTGCTGGCCTTGGCCGGGCATGACCGGCAGCAGAAATCGTTTCCCATCGCCGGCCATATCCCCGCCAGGGCCAACCGGCAAGGTGAAGAGTTTCTGGGGAGTGCCCATCTGAAACGCCGCGCCCCGTTCACGTCCGTAGCCATCACCTCGTTGTTAGAGCTCGGGAAGAGCAGCTCTTTGCCGTCGTTCCGCCATCTGGGCACGTAGTCGGCTGCGCCATCCCTGGACACCTGCCACTTGCCCTCGCCCAACGACGGTCCACCCGGACCTGCGGCGACGAATGGCCGTACGTAAATCTCGGGCCGGCCTGACTCATTCGAGCGATACGCGATCCAGCGGCCATCCGGAGAAAAGCTCCCATCGCTTTCGCTAAACTCGCTTCCCAGCAGAAGGACCGGTTTGCGATCCCCTTCGAGAGGCAGTTATCAAAGATCTTTCCCCGTTTTCGGCGTATTGAAACGTTTCGTAGGGCAAAAATCGTCCGTCGCGGGAAACACTGTCGGGGAACTTGATCTCACCCGGTTTTTTCAGAAATTCCTTTTCGTCGCCCGCACCGCTCGCGTCTTTTTCGTAAATGGTGTCGAGGCTGCTGCCGGCCGAAAAAATGATATGAGCGCCGTCCGCTGACCAGATTGGAAACGAGCCAGGGCCTTGATGGAACGTGAGCCGCGTGCGCGTGCCGCGCACCGAATCCAGCACCCAGACGTCGCCATTGGCTGCCTGCGACGCATCGCGTCCAGCGGCGCGGGTTGCGTCCGGAGACAGCGCCAATCCAACGGCTGGACCAGGTTGCGCAAAGGCCCCTATCGCTTTGCCTTGAAGGTCAAACCACGTTGGCTGGAAGACGCCGGCCGCCGCCGCTGAGCCCGACCGATACGCCAGCACGCCCGCCGGGGAAACTGAAAAAATCCCAATCGATCCGGTGGTCGCGACGTGCTCGGCCACGGGAACAGGATCGCCGCGCAACTGGAGCTTGCCGGTATCGAATGCCCGAACCATCAAGGTACCCTCGCGCATGAAAAACACGTTGCCATCCACGAAGGGAGCGCCATACCCGCTCGCCAGCACCACTTCTCGCGATTGTTCGGCGGGCTTAACGTCCAGTGAGCCGAGGTAAATCCCACCGGTAGCGGGGCCAGTGCCGCGAAGATATAGGAAGTGCTTTCCATCCGACAGGAAGCTGGGGAGGGAGTGGGCGTTTTCTCCGCGCTCCCGATCCATAGCGGTGACCTCGACCGGGACGCCTCCCGCCGCGGAGACGCGCCGAAGAGGTCCGCCGCCGGCGCGGCTCCAGGCGCCACTTCCCACGGCCGCGGGACTGGTGCACAGAGTCTGTGGAGGGCCACCAGCGACTTCAATCTTCTTCAGATCGTTCCTGACTGCAAAGGCCAGGTAGCGGTTGTCCGGCGACCAGAACGGCGACGTTCCTCCCTCGGTGCCTGCAAGCTTTCGCCACTCCAGCGTATCCAGGTCGCGAATCCACAGACCACTCTGCTCGCCTGTTGCGTTGAAGACCAGTTTGTGACCATCGGGCGAGACAGAAACAAACTGGCTGAAGTCGACGTTTTCGGGCAGCGTCACCTGGAAGCGCGTCGCGCGGGTGGGGGCCGTGGGTTTCAGCCAAAGGGCCCAGGCCGCCAGGGCGGCCATGGCGATAACGGCCGCGGCGGCGATACTCGGCCACAACCACTTCCGGCTCGGCCGGGATGGCGCCAGTATCGGAACGCTGCTGCTGGCGGCGCCCATTGGCGGCGTGTCCAAATCGACCATTTCCAACATCGGCTTCAAATCACGCGCCGAACGCCAGCGATCGTCGGGCTTCTTCTCCAGGCACTTTCGGACGATCCGTTCGAGTTGCCGCGGCGTCCCGGGCTGGCGTTGATTCATCGGGGGCGGCTGATCCTTCATGAGCGCCGCAAGCACCGCGGCTTGTGTGTCGCCGGTGAAAGGACGCTGGCCCGCGATCATTTCATAGAACACTACGCCAAAGGAGAAAATGTCTGACCGCTCGTCGGACTCCTTGCCTTCCACCTGCTCCGGTGCCATGTAGTACAGCGTGCCGAGGACAGCCCCCGCTCGCGTGATCGGCTCGGTTACCGTCTCGACGTCGGCTGCGGATTCCGCGCTGGGCTTCCTAACGCCGATCTTCGCGAGACCAAAGTCGAGAACCTTGGCTCCATTCCGGGTAACGATAATGTTGCCGGGCTTGAGGTCGCGGTGGATGACGCCCTTGGCATGAGCCGCGGCTAGCGCATCGACGATCTGCACCGCATAGCTCAGCGCCCTGTCGAGCGGCAGCGGACCTTTTTCAAGGAGCTTCGAGAGCGATTCGCCCTCGATGTACTCCATGACGAGGTAATTTGGGCCGGCGTCGTAGAGCGTGCAGATATTGGGATGATTGAGGGCCGAGATGGCACGCGCTTCACGCTCGAAACGGTCGTTGAAGTCGCGCGAGGAAACTTTAATGGCGACAGTCCGGCCGAGGCGCGTGTCCGTCCCGCGATACACTTCGCCCATTCCGCCCTTACCGATCACGCCTGTGATTTCATAAGGGCCGAGTCTATCTCCGGCCGCAAGTCGCATAGGATTCCCCAAGTGCACCGCCTCAACCGAGCACCTCCACTACATCGCGCGAGACTCAGCCTGCATTGAAGCTGCTGTGGTAACTTGCCCCGCTCCTATACTGAAATTTGAGACGCTTCTTCCTGCTCGCTCTGGCGGCGCTGGGCGCTTGTTCCACGCCCCACGATGAGCCTGCTCAGCCTGCTTCCTCGCCTTCTCCCGCGCCCGCCGCGCAGCCCGCGCCAGCTCCGCAGGATCAACGTGCCCCGCAAGATCATCGAAAAGTCCTGGTCGTCTTTGGTGATAGCCTCGCCGCGGGACTCGGTCTAGAGGCCGGCCAAAGCTTCCCCGACGATTTGCAAAAGAGGCTGGATGCACAGGGCTACGCCTGGCGAGTGGTGAATCTGGGCGTCAGCGGCGACACTACCGAAGGCGGCGTTTCGCGCATGGATTCGGCGGTTTCGCTCCAGCCTTCCATCGTCCTGCTGGAATTGGGCGGCAACGACGGCCTGCGAGGTCTGCCGCTGGAGGTCACTCGCAAAAATCTCGAAACCATGATCCAGACGTTTCAAAGCGCCGGAGCGCGCGTGGTCCTGGCCGGCATGACTCTGCCCCCCAACTACGGCCCCGAATACATCCACGGCTTCGAAAAAATCTACAAGGATCTGGCCGCGCAGTACAAGCTGGCCTTCATTCCCTTTCTGCTCTCTGACATCGTCACCCCCGATCTGCGCTATATTCAGCGCGACGGCATTCACCCCACCGCACAGGGCGCCGAAATCGTCTCGGGGACCGTTTTCAAGGCCGTGAAGCCGCTGCTCGACCAATCACGCTAACATCGAAATTCGCCCCCGCAGGGCTGAATCAGAAATGTTCGCTCAAAAACCTGCAGCCGTCCAGGCACGCGATCTGCGTACCTATCGCCATTTCGATACGTTGCTGGCCGTTTTCATCGTAGTGCTGCTGATCTCGAATCTGGTGGGGCAGAAGCTGTGTTCCATCGGACCGTTCGTGCTCAGCGGAGCGCAATTGCTGTTTCCGATCACGTACATCTTCGGCGATGTGTTTACCGAAGTTTATGGGTACGGCGCGTCGCGCAGAGCCATCTGGCTCGGATTCCTGGCCAACGGTCTGCTGGCGCTGATGGGACTGATCACGGTATGGCTGCCTCCGGCGCCGGGCTGGAAGAATCAAGAGGCTTTCCAGACCGTCTTCTATCAAATTCCGCGCTTGATTGTCGCCAGCCTGATCGCCTACTGGTGCGGCGAATTCGCCAACTCGTTCACGCTAGCCAAGATGAAATTGTGGACGCGCGGCAGGATGCTGTGGACGCGCACCGTAGGATCCACTGTGGCCGGCCAGCTTGTCGATACTGTGTTGCTCTATGCTATCGCTTTCACCGGCACGGCGCCTCTGAAGACGCTGGTGATCGGCGCCGCCTCGGCTTATTTCTTCAAGGTGGCGTATGAAGTAGTCGCGACGCCCGGCACTTACGCCATCGTGGGATTTCTGAAGCGCTCCGAAGGTTTGGACGCGTTCGATTTCAAGAGCAATTTCAATCCCTTCCACTTCGGTCCGCATTTAGGCGAATGATCGAGTGCATCCCGAACTTCTCCGAAGGCCGTGACTCGCAAATCGTCTCCGCCATTGTGGACGCCATCACCGGCACGCCCGGAGTCCTGACGCTCGGTTGGGAATCCGATGGGGATCACAACCGCAGTGTCGTGACCTTCGCGGGTTCTCCCGAAGCGGTGCGCCAGGGCGCCCTTCGCGCCGTAGGCAAGGCCAAAGATTTGATCGATCTCAGCCTGCATCAAGGCGTGCATCCCCGCACCGGCGCCGCGGACGTGATTCCCTTCGTTCCCTTGGAGGGTTCTTCCCTGCCCGACTGTATCGCGGCCGCCCATCGCGCAGGCGAGGAGATCTGGGATCGCTTGGGCGTTCCGGTTTATTTCTACGAAGCGGCCGCACGCACACCAGGCCGCGAACGCCTGGAAAAGGTCCGCCGCAAGGAATTCGACGGCCAACCGCCGGATATCGGCGCCATCGCAGCCCATCCCACCGCCGGAGCCTGCATCGTGGGCGCTCGCGAATTCCTGATCGCTTATAACGTTTTACTTTCCACGCCCGATGTAGCGGTCGCGCAAACCATCGCCCGGAAGATTCGCGAATCTTCGGGCGGCTTCCGCCACGTCAAGGCTTTGGGCTTGTACCTGGAATCGCGAGGCTGCGCCCAAGTCTCGATGAATCTCACGCGCTTCGCCGAAACCCCGCTCGAGGAGGTCTACGAATCGATCGACCGCGAGGCTCATCGCCTGGGCGCCGCCGCGACCGATGGCGAGCTGATCGGATTTATTCCGCGCCGCGCCTTCCAAATATGGCCCGATTTTTTCCGCCGCGCCTCCAATTTCGAGCCCTCGCGAATCATCGAGCGCCGAATCGAGCAGTTGTTAAACTCGACGTAGGTGCTGGTTTCAATCCAATCCCCGCAACCCAAGCCCACCCAACCCAAGCCTGAATGGTTACGCGCGCGCGCGCCGGTTGGAGAAAATTATGGCCGGCTCAAGCGGCTGGTCCAAACGCTCGACCTTCACACCGTTTGCGAAAGCGCCGCCTGCCCCAACATCGGCGATTGCTGGAATCGCCGCACTGCGACGTTCATGATCCTGGGCAACGTATGCACGCGCCGCTGCGGATTTTGCGCTGTACAGAAGGGCGCGCCTCTGGCCGTGGATTACGACGAGCCGCGCCGCGTGGCCGAAGCTTGCGCGGCGTTGGGCCTCAAGTTCGCGGTGATTACGAGCGTCAATCGCGACGATCGCAAGGATGGCGGCGCCGAGCTGTTTGCCCTCACGATCCGCGCCATTCGCGAGCGCTTGCCCGGCTGCGGCGTGGAGGTCCTCACACCGGATTTTCAGGGCTCGCACGCAGCCATGGACCTGGTGCTGGAAGCCGCGCCCGACGTGCTGAATCACAACACCGAGACCGTGCCGCGCCTCTACCGGCAAGTCCGCCTCGGCGCGCGCTACGAGCGCTCGCTGGACATGCTGGCATACGCGAAGGCCTCGCGGCCCCAGATCCCTACGAAGAGCGGCCTGATGCTCGGCCTCGGCGAGACGATGGACGAGGTGCTCGCCGTGATGCGCGATTTACGCTCGGCGAACGTCGATATTCTCACGCTGGGCCAATATCTGAGGCCCACGCTGAAGCATCTGCCGGTGATCCGGTTCGTGCGGCCGGACGAATTTGCCGATTTAAAACGGAGTGGCTACGAGATGGGGTTCCAGCACGTCGAAAGCGGGCCGCTAGTGCGAAGTTCCTATCACGCGGCGGACGCTGTGGCTTGAAACGCGTCGCGCTTACGCGGCTTTTTGAACCTTACCGCTGCGGATGCACGATGTGCAGACCCGAATGCGCCGGCTCGCGCCGTTGATCATCGCGTGAACGCGCTGTAAATTCAAGTTCCAGCGCCGCTTGGTCACATTATGGGCGTGGCTGATCCGATTGCCGAACTGCGGACCGCGCCCACAAATCTCGCACACCTTCGCCATCCTTACTAAAGTGTAGCACGTAGAACCAGGCGGGCGGCTAATTTCGGGCTTTTTCATCCAGCCAGGCATAGATATGGCGGACGCCGCGCAAGTCCGCGCCCGGCCCCTGGATCTGAGGAAAATCCTTGGCGTGCGATGTCAGGTCCACGCGCTTGGCCGCGTCGTCGGCCGAAACGCCCTGCTTGCGCAGATCCGTAACCTGGCGCGTAATATCAGTAAGGTAGCTTTGGAAAGCCGTGATGTGAGCCTTATCTTTGAACGGCGTCCCATGACCTGGCAGCACGAGATTGAAATCCAGTTTTTTCAGAGCCTCCAGCGTCGCCACCCATTCGTCAAAATACGCGTCGCCCATATACGCCAGTTGACTTTCCATCAGATCGCCCGTGCAGACGATCTTCTCGTTGGGCAAAAACACTACCGTGTCGCCCGCGGTGTGGCCACGCCCCAAAAACAAAAGCTGGATCTCGCGCGCGCCCTTGTGCAAGGTCATTTTCGAGGAATAGGTGACATTGGGCGGAGTCGGTTTGATTTGCTGGCGCTGCTCAGCCGGCATTCGCGCCTGCGAGGTCAGGAAAGGCTCGCGATGCAGGACGTCGAAGGTCAGAATCGCGGTGCGCACGAATTCGTGTCCGATGATGTCGACGTCGGCCGGGAAAATCGAGTTGCCGTCCGTGTGGTCGTAGTGGAAATGTGTGTTGACGACATAGCGGACAGGCTTGTTCGTGATCAGCTTGACGTCTTCCACAAACGCACGCGCGGCGTCGGGCGTCGTGCCGTCGTCTACCAGCAGGACGTCGGCATCGTTGACGATCACGGTGTTATTACTTCCCCCGCCCCCGGTAGCGTAATACACGCCCTCGGCGATCTTTTCGAATTTGTAGGTTTTGCCTTGGGTCGTCGGGAACGATTGTGCCGCGGCGTAGCAGGAAAACATAAACCCGCAGGAAACGAGAAGCCAAGCGAACGCTTTCATGGCTAACGATTCTATCTCAAAGGCGCTGACCGCCGCGGAGTTTTGCCTCGTCCACGGCGCGGGCTCGCCGGCGCGCCATACACCCAGCCACTAAGCCTGCCAGGATGGTCGCGATGCTGAGGGCGCGGCATAGCTTGCGCTCCCAGCCTCCGCTGAAGATGAAATCAACCGAACAAGGGCCGTCGCAATCGGGATGAATGACGCTCATGCCGATCCCGTCGGGCGCGACGCGTGCCGGCTTGCCGCCGGCGAAAGCGGTCCATCCGGGATCGTAGGTCGTTTGGATGGAAATCACTTGGCCTGGGTGCACGACAGTCTGTATGCGGGCCCGATCCGGGGCCAGCCATTCCATCTCATTTGCCGGGAGAGATGGATCGTCCAACGCGGCGACGTACCGTTCGACTTCCTCAACATCCAGTCCGTTGATGGGCCTACGGCGCACAATGGCGCTTTCAGGGACCAGATGCGCCAGCGACCGGGTTCGCTGGGGAATTCCGTAAATGACGCCATCTCCTTGACGCCACAGTACTGGAAGGATGCCGTCGAACTTCTGAGGATGCTTGAAGACCTGGCCGTAGAGCCGACTCGGTCCCATAAATATGGCGTGGCATCCGAAAGCTTTCAGCCATGCGAGGCTGATTTCCGCCGCCCGCGCGCCGGCGCCATCGTCGCCATAGATCGCGTAGATGGCCTCCGTGTCCACCGGGCCGTTTTCGTCGAAAGGCTGGTGGCCGGAGTTCATCTGGGGCGTGTCCACAAACGCATTCAGCCACGTACCGGTTTCTCCGCTCACGAAAGCGCGCAAACCGCCCAGATGGGTTCCCAGGAATTGAGCCGCCTGGTAATCGGGAGTTTGCGTAACGTCGATCGCTTGCGTCAAGACGCGGGCGTAGCGGCGATCGTGCACGGTTTGATGCTCGGCGGCGACGACAGCAAGCACCAGGAGCGCGCCTTTCATCCATAAAGGCAGACGGAGAATCAACGGCCGGACGGCGAAAGCCGCGAGCAGGCAGATGGCCATCTCCATCTCCAGGCTGTAGCGGTGGGGTTGCGGCAGAGCCGGAATACCGGCCATAGCGATAAGTCCGACAATGAGAACCAACGCGCAGGAGAAAAGAATGGCGAAGCGAAGAAAACGGTCGCGCATTTTTCGGGTGGCGAACCCCGCAAGCGCCACGACCACCAGCACGAGAATCTGGGCCGGGATAAGCTTTGCGTGCCGGAAATCCCCGCCCACAAATTGAGAATCGTAGGAGATCGTCCGGATCAGGCTGGGGGGCAGGAACGGACACGCAAGCAGATAAGCGGCCAGCCCGACGACGGTTATGCGTAGAGCCGAAGGCACGGCCAGTTTACGCGGGACCGTGAGTACCAGGCAGGCGCAGACGATGGCCAGATCGACGGCGGAAAACGAGTTCACCAGAACCATCCATGCCATCGAGATCGCCGCCAGCACACACCAAGAATATCGGCCGGTTGTCAAGACGCGATAAGCGGCGAAGAGCGCGAAAGGGAGAATCGTAAGCGCCGTCACGTGCGGGCCTTCCCCCCAATACACGAGAACCCGGAGCCTCCACGGATTCAGCCTTCCCACGTCGGCGACAAAGAAGGGAAACAGCTCGGCGGGGGAATACAGCGAATAGAGAAGCGCCGAGAAAAAGGCAGTTTCCAAAAAACCGGTCAGGCGCCAGACGGCCAGGAATAAGACAACCGGCCCAAGGGCGTAAAACGATCCGGTGACGAAATTATAGGCACGTGCCGGCGAGATGGCCGTCATCCACGCAAAAGCCGCGTCCATCAGATGGAGCATAGGCGTGTAGGAATTCTCGAAAGGTTGGCCGTTGAACCAGAATGGGAACCAATTCAGATGGGGGAAATGAGCCAGGATATAGCGGGTGATGGCGTGAAACGATCCCACATTGGTCTGCATGTTCCCGGTGAACTCCGCGAAGAAAAGATTTTGAACCAGGTACAGGTTGAGCGCCATCAGGATGGTCGCATAAGCCGCCGCCCGCGTGCGCGTATCCAGCGCACAGCGCCCGGCGCGGGACCGGGCCCTCACAAGGGTCCCTAACTCGCCGCCGCGCCGGGCTGGGTTGTGCGCGGAGTTAGTGGAGAGCGAGCCCATGCTGCTATTTTCACAGGCCGGATGGTACTGGCTGCCTGAGCCGCGTCCGTGGGGCCGGACTGAGGTCCGCCGGAGGCTTCAAGCTTGCTTCACTTTGGCCGAAGAGAAGATGGCTGAACTTTTGGAAATGCGCGTGCTCGCGCAATCGTAGGTGGGACTAAAAAGATAGAGACGTCGCTGGAAGGTGCATATGTTGATCGGAGCAGCAATCGCGGGTTTGTTGATCGTTTCCTTGTTCTTCGAGATGGTCGCGTCGTCTCCCAAGGGCGACGAACATCCTTCAGACCCAAGGAGCCTGAAGTAAGCCAACGTCGAGCCGTGTCGGAACGACGCATAAAGGTGAGCCTGTGTCGCATATAGGTGAGCCCTCCCCTTCGGAGAGCTCGCGCACAACGGACTCGCCGGGCGCGGCCAAGTCTTCCGAGTTTCTCATTCGCTTGACGCCGCGCCCGGCGGCCTGTGCGCGAACTATCCGCCGTTGCGGTGAAGCTCGCGGTCGATCCCGTCCAGGATTTCGCGCTCCCCGTGGCCGTCCAGTTCCCGCTCCAGGCGCCGGAGGGCCAATCCCACCACATCGCGGTGATGAAGCTTGGACCCACACACCGGATTTTCCGACAGCCGCAGCCAGATCTTGTGCAGCAGATCCACGTCCTCTGGCCACAGGCGCGGCGGGTGCGGCCCCAAATTGACGAATTCGGAGGGGCGGTCTGGACTGGTGATCTCAAGCGAGAAGGCGTGACGCGGCTCCGGAAGGCGTTCCCAGGCAAGGCCGATGCGGCGGGCCAACTCCTCCGACGCCATCCGTGCCGAAACCCCCACTACCAAGCGCGAGGCTTTGAGGTTAGCGGCGGTCTGGACGATCGCGTCGAAAGGATCCACGGCCGGGACTGCCAGCAGCTTCACGGTTTTCCCTTGCTTTTCGGCGATTGAAACCACGCGCGAAAACAGCTCCTGCTCATAGTCGGCGAAGAGTTGATCTTCGCGCAAATCGTATTCGGCCGCACCGCTGGTAACGTGCCGCACGGTCATCACCACGACGTCGTGCCGGCGCATATTGGTCTTTTCCAGCACCTTGCCCAAATGCCACAGGCGGCCGGCGTCCCGCACGGCCACCAGCACGCAGCCGGAACGCGCGTGCAGCGTTTCGGCGCTGATCTGAGGCTGGTGATCCAGATTGAACTTCTCGAGCTCGGCGCGCTGCGCGTGCTTTTTGCGGGCGTTGATATGCTCGGAAATCAGAAACAGAGTGTAGAGCACGATCGTAAAGGAGATCCCGTAGATCGTCGCGACTTTCTTGGTGAACAGATTGGCGATCGCCACCAGAAACAGAACCGAGGTGATGGCCGCCAGGCCGATGGGTATTTCGAATCGGCCGATGGTGATGTTGCCCGGCACCTTGTATTCCTGATCGTGGCGCTGATAGCGCAGCACCAGCACCCCCAGCGCCTTCAACGCGAAGCTCCAAATCACGCCGAAAGCGTAGGCCTCGCCCAACAGCAGAACGTCGCCGCGGCTGGCGATGATGGTGGCGATCTGGAGCAGCGCCATGGTGTTGAGAATTCGATAGGTGGTGCCGTATTTGTGGTGCGGCTTCCGGAACCAATCGAGCAGCACGCCGTCCTCGGCCACGCGGTTCATCACGCCATTCACGCCGATGAGAGACGTGTTGACGGCGCCGGCCAGAATCAGCACTCCGACGATCACCACGAAGATATTGAATCCGAGCTTCAGCAGATCCGGTCCGGCGAGGTTGGAAACCAGGCCCGCGATCATGTTGTCGTAGTACTTGCTCCGCACCGAATCCGGAATGATCATTACCGCCAGCACGGAGATGACGCCGGTGCAGATCACGCAATACCAGCACGTGATATTCGCCGTGATGCGCAGATTCTTGAGCTTGGGATACGCGACCTCGCGGTAGACCTGAGCCAGGGTCTCGAATCCGCTCATCGCCAGCAGCGAATGGCCCAAGGCGACGATGATCACCACGAACGAGATTTGACTGAAGATGGTGCCTTTCAGCCAGCCCATGGAGTCGTCGGTCAGGTGGATATTCGACGCGGCAGGCAAGGGCGGAAGGGGCGCGCCGCCGCGCAGGACGAGCGTCAGCGGACACCACACCAACAGCACCACCACCATCACCGTGGTGACCTGCATGATGCGCAGAGCCTTGTTGCTCGATTCCGGCACGCCTTTGATGTTGCTCCACCAGAAATACACGGTGACGGCGACGCTGAAGAAAACGGAAAAGGAATTGGGGTTGGTGCGCCAGGTCTGGTGCAGCGCCGCGCTAATGTCGTTCAACAGCGAGCCGAGATATTGCCCGGCGCTGACCACGCTGATCGGTCCGGTGAGAATGTAGTCCACTACCAGCGCCGAGACCGAGAATTTGGCGATGGTCGGGCCAATGCTGTCGCGCACCACCACGTACACGCCGCCACGCACGAACATGCTGCAGCTTTCCATATACACGCTGCGCACGGCGAAACTGAACAGCATCACGGCCAGCACCATCCAGGGAGCGGACTTGCCGATGGCCTGCTCGGTGATGCCACCGATGTAATACATGGTGGAGGCCATGTCGTTGAGCACCACCGCGGCCGCTTGCCAGAAGGTGATGAAGGTGAGCGCCACCGTGGTGGCGACAACGACTTTGGTGGCGGGCGAAGCAGCTACGCGCGACGTAGCCGAAGACTGCGAGTTCATGCTGGCCGGAGATTCAAGAATATCACGCTGGGGGGCGGCAGGTTCACAGGCTGAAGCCTGTGCCACCATCTTGCCCCACCTGACTTGCAGCAAAAATGCAGAAACTCCAGAGCGAGGCTAAAGCGCCACTGTTCAGAAGCGGCGCTGAAGCGCCGCGCGGGCTGAAGCCCGCCCTCCCTTGTCCGCTTCAGGTTTTTTTCCTCCGCGCCTCTTTTTTTGCAGTGGGCGCTTTTTCCGCCCCAGACGCGTTCTGTTGAGACGCGTTCTCTTGAGCGGAGCCGTCTGCAGGCGGTTCCGGCGGAGGATCCCCGGAAGGAACGCCCGCCGCCGCCGGAGCAGCCTTGGTAAGCACTTCGGCGAAGAGCGCGGCTTTCTTTAAGTCCTTTTTGGAGGGAGGAGCTTGCTCGTTCCGGTAATCGTGATCGCTATAGCAGGTGCGGCAACGCACTTTGGCCGCCTTGCCATCCACCAGTGAAACCACCGAATGATTGGTCAGCCGACGGCACTTCACGCAAAAATCGTCGATCACGTCTCCGAGCCGCAGATCTCCCATACCAGCCTTTTGTGAGTATATAACAATAAGAAAGCCCCAACGAATGCCACAGTCCCGGAATGGCGCCGCGCCCTTCGCCGCGGCCGAGCGAAAGGTGCTCGCCAAACTCACGTCGCCCGAGCGGATCCAGCGCTTTATGGATCGCGAGCTGACCTACAACCTGGAGCCGCAGGGGGAAACCTGCCGGTCGCCGCGCCTAGTACTGCGCGATGGGGTGGCGCACTGCATGGAAGGCGCGCTGATGGCCGCCGCGGCGCTTCGCTGCATGGGGCACCCACCTTTACTGGTGGACATGGAAGCGGTGCGCGATCACGACCACGTCCTGGCGGTCTACCGGCTCAACGGCCGATGGGGCGCCCTCGCGATGTCCGACTATTCCGGCCTGCGCTCCCGCGAACCCGTGTATCGGTCGATTCGCGAATTGGTAATGAGCTATTTCGAGCACTATTACAACCCCGCCGGCGAAAAGACTTTGCGCGCCTATTCGCGCCCAGTAAGCCTGGCGCGTTTCGACCCAATCGGCTGGATGACGGCGGAGCGCGACGTTTGGGAGATCCCCAACCACTTGTGCGAGATTCCTCATACCGCGATTCTGACCAGGCCGATGGAGCGGCTATTGGCGAGGATGGATGGGCGGCTGTATCAGGCGGGGCGGGTTGGAGGGATCAGCGGGCCCAGCAGGCGCCGCCTTGGCCATGTGGGGCACTGACGACCGCTATCCGAAGTTCGCCGCCAGGAGTCAGGAGATGGGGTCACTGGGGACCGCTGTCCGCAAGGTCGCCGGTGACCGCTCCCGGCCCAGAGGGCACCCCGTCGCGGGTCGGAAGCATCCGTTGACGTTGCGGGACTTACTGAGCCGCACGCGTCAGCAAGTTCGAACTTCGGCTATCCGCAAGGTCTCGGGACTGCGAGGAAATTATTTTCGCGGTGGGTGAAAGCGACTCGGACTTGCGTGGAGAGAAGGGCGCGGTTTGAGTCGGCGTGGACCGGTGGTGGAGATTATTTCGGGCGACGCCTGGCCCGCATGTCTCATGGGAAACAAGCGGAAACAAGCCGGTAGGGGTCCCGATTAGTCAGGACGCGGCGGGCTCAAGATCCTGCGCCACCCCCCCCGGCGTCCGGTTGCGGGTTTCGAAAAAACAAAGCCAAAGGGCTGGGATTCGGGCGGCGGGGGCGGCAGGTCCCGCGCACCTTTCCAGCGTCCAATTGCGGCCCTCGCAAAAACAAAGCCGACGGGCTACGATTCGGGACGGCGGGGGCTCCCGCGCACGCTTCCACGACCTCGAAAAAACAAAGCCAACCGCGGGATTTGGGGACCCGAAGGCGGCAATTCCCGCACAGGCGGCCTCGAAAAAACAGAGCCAAGGCTCCGCGTGCGTGGGCTCGAAAAAACAAATCATCTATGACCGGCGGCTTGTTCACCCATGAGGATGGAAATGGCCGCGCACCTTTTCAGCGTGGAGAGCGCACAGGCCACGGGGCGAGGGAAGCGGCGCATGATCTTTCCCTCCAGTTATCAGTTATTGGCCTGCGGCCGGCTTGGGGCCGCCGCCATGAAATTTCTCCTCGCGCAACCTTGATAATTCGAGGGAGCTCCCTCTAGGCCGTCTCCCTGACCAGGGCCCGGTTTGCAGTTAATCAACCTCAAGCCGGGAAATGAGCGCTGATTTTGTCGATACAGCCTATCGCCCACCGCTGCAGCCCCCACATTCAGTGGCCTAGGATTTCTGGCGGGGTGACCGCGGTTCCCAGTGAGGAGATTCCCGCGATGCTTACCGTGCCCTGCCCATAATAAAGCACGGCTTCGAGGGGATCCCTATCGTCTTAGAGCGGAACTGGTAGAAAACGCGTGAGAAACTGTCTCGCGGGAAATGCGAATAAGCGGGATGGCAGCGCCGCGCGCGACGGGGCGGACGGTAAAATGACGCACATATTTTTGCCGGGGCGGAGGGCCTGGACCTGCCCGTTATCAGACTGTCAGCTTTCAGTTGGCAGCGGCTGTTGCTCACGACTGATAACTGCAATTATCATATGCACTATCGCGAAAAAATACTATCCGGCCAGAGACCGCCCTGAAAGCGGTTGCCGCGTGGAATTGTCACACAACTCCACACAATTCCACGCGCAAGCGGGGGGGTTAAAACTGCGGTGGAACGGCTTCAAACGACCATAGAGAAAGAAACACTCCGAGGCTGCCGATACGGATTCCAGGGAGCGCGACACTGCATGGCGTCTTCCTGCATAAATAAGTCGTGCGCCCGCCGTCCAAACGGCTTAAAGTAGAGCTTCTGGCGATCGAGCGATGAATATACGGCAGAGTGTGCTCACTGTGTCCGCCACCGATCTGGCGAATCATTTATCATGCCCCCACCTGACCACGCTCGACCTCCGACTCACCAGAGGAGAAATAGCCGAACCAGCCTGGCAAAATCCGCACCTCCGCGCGCTGCAGCAGCGGGGTCTTGAGCACGAGCACGCTTATATCGCCAGCCTCTGTGCGCGAGGCCTTTCGATTGCCGACCTGTCCCAGGAACCGGAAGACACGGCTGCAGATGCGACGTGGGCAGCCATGCAGGCCGGAGCCCAGGCGCTCATCCAGGCCGGGCTCCGAAACGGCAGTTGGCGCGGACGCCCTGACGTGTTGCTCCGCGTCGAACGACCCAGCCGCTTAGGGAACTGGTCCTACGAGGCCGTGGACTGCAAGCTGGCGCTCGAAACGAAAGCCGAAACCATTCTGCAGCTTTGCCTCTATTCCGATCTGCTCTCGGAGCTCCAGGGCTTGGAAACGGAATTCTTCCACGTCATCCGACCGCAAGTCGATTTCGCGCCTGAAACCTATCGGTTCACGGCCTTCGCCGCCTACTACCGCCTCGTTAAAAGCTCTCTCGAAGCCGCCGTCGACAGTGGACCTAATGGAACTTATCCCGAGCCAGTCAGCCATTGCGATATTTGCCGATGGTGGAAGGGATGTGATACGCAGCGCCGAAGCGACGACCACGTTTCATTCGTCGCCGGCGCTTCCAGGTTGCAGCGCGAGGAACTCGCCATTCAGGGCATCTCTACGCTGGAGTGCCTCGCACAGATGCCAGTCCCGATCCCCTTTCGGCCGTCTCGGGGCGCACCGGCGGGCTACATCCGCATCCGGGAGCAAGCCCGCATTCAGCTCGAAGCCCGCACGGAGGGCCTGCTCAAATTCGAGATGCTCCGCATAGAGCCTAATGAAGGGCTTTTCCAGCTCCCGGCTCCCTCCGTGGGCGATATCTTTCTTGATTTCGAAGGCGATCCGTTTGTGGCCGAGGGCGGCTTGGAATATCTTTTCGGCGTCATCGCGAGCGAGGACGGAAACCTCGCGTACCAGTCCCGCTGGGCGCTCAACCGCACCGAGGAGCGCGCGGCTTTCGAATGGCTCATCGATATGGTTTTCGAGCGCCTAGCTGGTTCTCCCGATCTGCACATTTACCATTTCGGATCGTACGAGCCGGGCACCATAAAACGGGCTAATGCTCCGCTATGCGACGCGGGAAGACCAGGTTGACCGCCTGTTGCGCGGGCACGTTCTTGTCGATCTCCACACCATCACCAAGCAGGCCCTGCGGGCCAGCGTGGAGCAGTATTCGCTGAAGGAAATCGAGAAATTCTGTGATTACCGACGCCGCGTGCCGTTGCCCGACGCCAACCAAGCGCGGCACTTCATTGAGCATCAGCTCGAACTGAGCGGGCTACCTGTGCTCACTGACTCGGCCCGCGGAATCGTCACCGCCTATAACGAGGATGATTGCCGGGCGACAGAAAAGTTGCGCCATTGGCTGGAGACTTTGCGTTCCAGGCTCATTGAGGCCGGCACGGATGTCCCGCGGCCGGTAGCGCCAGATGCAACCACGAGCGAAGCGCTGACTGCTCATCAACAACGCGTGGCCTCGCTGTTTGACGCGCTCACGCGCGATCTGCCGGCCGAACCGGGCGAACGAACCGCCGACCAGGCTGCCCGCTGGCTCCTCGCGCACGCCCTTGACTGGCACCTCCGCGAGGAGAAGGTCAAGTGGTGGGAATTTTACAGAATGAAAGAGCTCTCGGAGGAGGAGCTAGTACGACGAGAAAACTGCCGCCGTCGGCCTCTCGCTGCGCCAGCGAATGCCAAAAATGAGCCCGAAGGAAAGACGTCCCATCGATCAGTATCACTATCCCCCGCAGGAATGCTCTATCCGGCCAGAGGACACGCTGTACACCCTGGATGAGCAGGAATTCGGCGATGTCATCGTGGCCGATCCGGCCGATCGCACCATCGACGTGAAGAAGCCCATAAAGCTCGACGGCTTCCATCCATCCGTTGTTTTCGCTCATGCCCGCTATCCGACCGACGAACAGTCCAAGTCTCTCCTTCGGCTTGGAGATTGGATCGTGGCCAATGGTATCGACAGCCCCGGCGACTACCGTGCCGCCCGCGATTTGCTGCTTCGGCATCCTCCGCGGCTCGCAGCGGGGCAGTCGCTCCGCATGCAGCTCGACGAAGACGTCGTCCAGGCAGCCTGCCGCCTCGGACTGGTATTGATCATTCCGTGCTCCCAATTCAGGGACCGCCCGGCGCAGGCAAAACATTCACCGGCGCCCGCATGATCTGCCACTTGGTGAATAACGGCGTGAAGGTCGGGATCACAGCCGTCGGCCACAAGGTCATTCGCAGGCTGCTCGATGAGGTCATCGACGCCGCCCAAAAAATGAATGTCCCCGGCGTACGTTGTGCCCACCGCAAGAACGATGCAGATGCCCACGGCGCGCCCATCCACGAAATCGGTTCGAATGATGAAGCCTTGCATGGGTTACGGGACGGGGCGGTGAATGTCCTGGGCGCTACGCCGTGGCTTTGGTGCCGGGAGGAGTTTCGGGACTCCGTCCACGTGCTTTTCGTGGATGAAGCCGGCCAGATGTCCCTCGCCAATGTCCTGGCCTGCGCGCCGGCCGGCGCGAGTCTCGTTCTGCTGGGCGACCCGCAGCAATTGGAACAGCCGCAGAAGGGCAGCCATCCCGAAGGGTCGGATATTTCGGCGCTCGCGCATCTTCTCGGCGACCGCAGGACGATCACCGAAGACTGCGGACTCTTTCTCCCCGAGACCTGGCGCCTTCACCCAGCCATCTGCCGCTTCACATCTGAACTCTTTTACGAAGGGCGCCTGCTGTCGCGCAAGGATCTTGAGCGGCAAGCCATCCGGGCGCCCGCGCCGTTCATCGGCGCGGGCCTGTGGTTCGTGCCTGTCGCCCATCAGGGCAATCAGGGCCACTCTGCGGAAGAAATAGAGCGCGTCGCCGCAATCGTTGAACTTCTCACGCAGCCCGGCGCGATCTGGACAGACCGCGACGGCCAGCAGCGCGCGCTGACGCGCGATGAAGTCCTCGTCGTCGCCCCATATAACGATCAGGTCAATCGCCTCATGCAGCGTCTGCCGGGCGCGCGCGTCGGCACGGTGGATAAGTTCCAAGGCCAGCAAGCAGCCGTTGTTATCTACTCGATGACGACTTCGACGCCGGAAGACGCCCCGAGAGGCATGCAGTTCCTCTACGATCCGAACCGCTTCAACGTCGCGACGTCTCGTGCCCGCTGCGCCTGTATCGTGGTGGGTAATCCGGCGCTGTTCTCGCCCGAATGCAGGACGCCGCGCCAGATGGAGCTTGCGAATGTCCTGTGCCGGTACGCGGAGCTGAGCGAGAGCGCCGCATTCGGCGCGGAAAGCGGACGTGCCGGTTAGGCGACTTGTTTTCGCCCTTCCTCTGATTTGCGTACCAAGCCGGTTTTCGATCAATCGAATATCCTGCGTTCCGCAGCGCCATGAGCACGCCGCCGAGGTGGAGATCGTCGGCAGCCGAATGCCTCTGGATTGCTTTTCTGAGCAGTGACCTCCGGTACTGGGAACACAAAATGTAGGACTCCGGCGCGAATCGCTTGGCAGGCATTGTGCGAACCCGCGCGGTGCGATCAGGAGGCTTTGGCGGCGGGGCTGCGCGGGACGCTCTGAAGCTGCGCCTTTATGCGGCGCGCGTGTGCTGCAGCGTCTTTCAGGATCTGGCATTCCCACGCTGTCAGCGCTCTCCATCCGGCGGCTTTGAGCGCGGATATCAGGCGTCGATCTCGGTCCATATTGGCGTCGAACTTTTCCCGCCAGAATGCGGGATTGCTCTTGGGTGTGCTCGCGCGCTTGCAGCGGGCGTGTCGATGCCAGAAGCAGCCATGGACGAATATGACCGTGCGAAAGCGCGGGAGGACGATGTCGGGGCGCCCTGGAAGATCCCGCACATTCAGCCGGAAACGCAATCCGAGCCGGTGAAGCGCGCTGCGCAGCAGACGCTCGGCGACTGTATTTTGGCTGTGGACCTTTGCCATCAGGGCGCTGCGTTTTTCCGTCGAATAGATGTCTGTCATTCCGCAAGCAGCGAATTCAGGTCCGAATCGAAAAGCTTCCAGAGACGCTTCAGGCGTCCTTCGAATTCCTTCGTTTCCGCCTGCGGCGGCACGTCGATGTAATACACGCCGTCGAGCGGCGTGATGTACTTCCAGTAAAGCAGGAATTGGCCGGCGGTGAATGTGTGCTGCACGCCAGACAGCCCGGCTCTCTGAACATCGCCGATGACGATGAGAATGGATTTGGGCGGATTTTTGAAGGCCTGTTCCAGTATTCTCTTCTGCACGAAAGGCTGGCTCAGCCGCTCGCGCGTTGACGTCTTGGTCGCGGCCAGGAGAACCACTTTGGATCCGCGCGTCAGGCCGAGGTCGGTGAGAATTGACTGCTTGACATCCGGGATGCGCACGGTCCCTGAGCCGACGGAAAGGCCGGAGACGCGATTGAGCGCGCAGGCGATCATCGCTTCGAAGAACGTGCCCACGACTTTGCGCGCCGCAGAGGGCTCGAACAGGTCGAGATACATCGCGACCGCCTGCTGCACGGTATATGTCAGGCGTTCCAGTTCGGGCGCTTTGGCGGCCTTCCACGGGCCGTCACAGACCCGGCGCATCAAGGCAATGATTCGCTTGGTATCCCAGATGAAAAGGTCTTTGCGCACGGGCCTCGCGATGCGGACGAGCCTGCCGGAGCCGACCTGAAGGAGCGTGTAGGTGCGGCCCTTGTGTTCGACTGCGGTCGTTTGCTGGACCTTCTCGGTCTTCATGGTCTCGATGCATTCGATGCCGATCTTGACGAGCGTCGGCATTTCCTCGGCGGCGCGGGAGCGAAGGTTCTTGATGCGTTCGAGTAACGGGAGCAGTTCTTCCATAGGCGGGGTCAGCGGCCGCGCGTGCTCCCCTTCGTTCGGTCAAGCCTGTCCTCGCAGAGCTGGATAAGCTCCGTCATCGAGACGCCGAGGGCAGTGGCGATCTTGTGAATGTTCTCGACCGACAGGTTGCGGCGGCCCTGCTCGACCGAGCTGATGTAGGTCCGGTGAAGACCGGCCAGCTCCGCGAGGCCCTCCTGGGATATATTTCGGTCTTCGCGAACCTGCCGGATCGCGTGTCCCAAGGCGCTAAGCAGCTTAGACATGCTAAGCTCTAGTAAAATCGGGATGGTGACTTTAGGTCTACAGACTTTGCGTCACGGTCCCGCCGAATTCAACTATGGAACTGACTGCTGTAGAGAGCTTTTGCGGTGCTGGGGGCATGGCAATCGGACTCAAGGACGCAGGTTTCAAGAGCCTCCTGGCATTCGATCTGAACGAGGCGGCGATCTCCACGTATCGCGTCGGCATCGGGGAAGAAGGAGAGGTGATGGATGCGCGCGCCATCGCCGGCGAGAAAATCCTGAAGCGCATCGGTCTTCGTAAGGGCGAGCTGGACCTATTCGCGGGCGGGCCGCCGTGTCAGGGTTTCTCACTTCAGCGACGCCGCGGATACGACAGCGACGAACGCAATGACCTCGTCGGCGATTATTTCAGGCTTGTGGAGGGCATCATGCCGCGGGCGTTCCTGTTGGAAAATGTGGTCATGCTCGGGAAGGTGCGGGGCAAGAAATATACGAAGGAAGGATTTTCCCGGCTGCACGAACTCGGATATCAGATCACCACAGGCGAGGTGAATTGCGCGTATTACGGCATCGCGCAGACGCGCCGGCGATTTATCGCCATCGGCATCCGGGGACAAAAGGCGTTTCATTTTCCCGCGCACACGCACGAGCGCAAGAAGTGGGCGACGGTGCGAGGAGCGATCGGCGACCTGCCGGATTGCCCCGAAGATTTCTCAGAGCACGCGAAACACGCAAACCATATCCGCTGCCGGGTGACGCAAAGAAACCTTGAAATGCTTCCCCATGTTCCGCAGGGCGGCGGCTGGCGCGACATCCCGAAGCGGCTCTGGCTGGATTGCATGAAAAGATGGGACGGCAAAACCTCGGGCGGTTGGCCGGATGTCTACGGGCGGCTCGAATGGGAGGGGCAGTGCCCCACGATTACGGCGGGGTTCGATAGCTTTTCGCGCGGCCGTTACACGCATCCGAAATGGGACAGGGCGATCTCCCCGCGCGAGGCGGCGCGGCTGCAGACCTTCCCGGACACTATCCGATTCCTGGGGACGCGGCATGACGTGCGGCTTCAGATCGGGAATGCCGTGCCGCCGCGGCTCGCATTCGTTTTCGGGGAGGCTATTCGAAAGCATCTCATAGGGACCACGGTGAATGTCGCAGTGGCCGCGAGTTCTCCCAAGTTCAGTCAGTATGCTCCGCAGGCGGAGCAGCAAACCCTATTTGCGGATTAGAATAGAGTGCCCATAAGTTCCTGACAGATGAGAAGTCGATGGAGCAGCGTCGGCAGCGGCCTGTTCTTTCGTCTTCAGAACGGGCGCGTATTCAACGCGGTTGGCTGGCCTCAGAACCCCGATCGCGCTCTGTACGACCTGACGATCCACTGACAGTTCATCAACCCCTCTAATACCCTGGCCGCCCCTCGGCTGACGGCGGTTTTTTCTGCTTCTGACTTGCCCTGTTTTCTTCATTTGGGCCTTCGCCCGTCTCGTCCTTTCACTTTCTGCCTCCTGCATTTGTTCGTTGCGGCGCCAAGCTGCGCTTCTCCACGGACGTTGTGCCGGGTGGCACTGCGCGCCGAACGAGATGCGTGCCTGTGGCATGAAGGCCGCGATGGTCGCAGGCCCCCGAAGATGGACAGGCTCATCACCAGAAACGAGACCGAACGTTTCGACGTCTAGGCGCTCGAGTCGAAGTTCGCCGACCTGAAGGCGATCCTCTTCCGCACAGGGAACGCGTGCGGCGAGCGGCTCTGGGCACTCGCGAGCCTCGAGACGCTCGAGGCCGAGCGGAACCGGTGCTTGCGCGCCGATAGGCGCTGACGATGTAGTGCCAGGGGCGAGCCTTCGGGCCCGCCCTTAGTTCTGTTTTCGGTAGTGCCGCGAGGTTCGTGGCGAGGTCCACGATAGCGGTGACATCGAGCTGCCGCAGAGGGGAACACCACCCACATTTCCGCGTTATGCGGCCGCGGGCGTAGGCAGATTTAGGAAGGCGCGAATCCCGGACCATATTTCTTCCACTACATCTGTGAGCTCGTGGCCCGAATTTAGGACACGCAGAACTACGTTCGAATGACGCGTGGCGTATTCGCGGGAAGAATCGACGGGAACTACGGGATCGCGAGTGCCGTGAAAAATCAGCGCGGGTTGCGAAAATTCCGGCTCGGGTTCGTAGCGCAGTGAATCTTCGACGATCTGGTAACTCAGCGGCAGATGGCGGCCGGCCCCGTAATGAAACACGGGCCAAACGTCGCGCCGCTTCCAAAGATCCAGTTCTTCCTGGCCATAGCGTTCGCACCAACGCCGCGGAAATCCGAAGGCGGGCGCCAGCAGGATGAGTTTTTCAATCTCCGAATGCGTCGAAGCGAACAGGGCTGCGAGGTAACCTCCGAGGCTCGATCCCATGAGCACGGCCGGACGGGCCGCGACAGCTTCTTCGATCGCCTCCAATTGGCTCGTAATGGTGAGGTGCGTGAAATCGCCGCGATCGAGCGCGGGGACTTGCATCTCCACGCCGGCCTGCCGGAAGCACTCACGGAAGAAGCGAGCCTTGGCCGAATTGGGGCTGGAGGCAAAGCCGTGCAGATAGACGATTCGCATGAAGGGGGAAAGACTATGGACAAGCGGAAGCTTGTCTTATGGAGCCTTCAGCCTCCGTACAGGGGCTAAAGCCCCGCGGTTCCAGCGGTTGTGGCCGGCACGACTGAAGTCGTGCCCTGATACAGCGGGCTCCGGTGGAAGCGTCACGCAAAGTCGCCGCGTTGTCGTCGGCACGATTGAAGTCGTGCCCTGATACGGGTCCGGTCCAACGCAGTCCTCAGTTAAAGTAGACCGGGCGGCAAGCCCATGCCGCCCAGCAGGCCCGCCGTAACTCGCTGCGATTCTTCGTCCACTTTTTTCGCCGCTTCGTTGCAGGCGGCCATCACCAGATCCTGGAGCATCTCCACGTCGCCCGCAACCTCGGAATCGATTTTGACGCCGGTCACGTTCTTATGGCCGTCCATCTTCACGGAAACCATCCCGCCGCCCGCGGAAGCTTCCACGCGGATCTGGGCGATCTCCTCCTGCATCTTCTGCTGCATCTTCTGGGCCTGCTGCATCATGGCCTGCATGTTTCCGGGCATTTTCATGGTTCGTTTTCCCTCAAATCCCGGATCTTTCTCACTTGGCTTCCGGGGAACAACTCTTGAAATTTTTGCACTTCGGGATGGGCCAGCGCTCGCGTGGCGATTTCGTCACCGCTCCCCTCCGAAACCCCGCCCTGACGGGCGGGGCTGGCGGCGGCGGCCGGGGAGGCGGATGGCGGAACCGCTCCGTCCGCGGCCTTCACCGCGATTTTCACCTGGCGGCCCACCACTCTCCGCACAACTTCCTCGAAGTCCCCGCCCTTGAGATAGGGCTGATACATTTTCGGCGCTGCGAAGAGCACTTCCGCGGCGGATTCCGTCACTTCGGAATGACCGACTGCGTCGGCCACGTGGGTTTTCCCTGCGTCCATGAGCGCCGTGTGAATGCGGGAGCGGAGGTCGGCGCTTGGCGGCTGTGCCGTTTTCACGGCCGCCGATAACCCCGCCCTTACGGGCGGGGCTGAAACGACGGGCGGGGCTGTCTCCGAAGGCCCGCCCAAAGACTCCAGCGCTTCCTCGATCGGCTGCAATCGTCCCGCGTGCACCAGCCGTAACAAACCCATCTCCAGATGCAGACGCGGCTGCAGCGAACTTTGCAAATCGCGGAACAGATCCAAAGTCAGCTTCAGGAACCGTGTCAAGTCCTCCTCGCGGAAGGGCGCGGCGGCGCGGAGCAAACGCTCTTGCTCCTCGGGCGACGCGGCGATCAGCCGCGTCGGCGCGCTTTCGATTTTCACCACGAGAAGATTGCGGATGTAGCGCGCCAACTCGCGCGCGAAGTGCTGCAAGCCCCGCCCGTTGGCCTCTAGCTCGGCGACTATGTCCAGCATTTTGCGCGTGTCGCTGGAGGCGATGGCCTGCGCCACTTGCTCGAGCGACTCGGCGGCGAACATGCCCAGCAACGCGCGCACCTCCCCGGCGTTCAACTTCGTTCCGCAGCACGCGATGGCCTGATCCAGAGCCGAAAGGGAATCGCGCACGCTGCCTTCGCCCGCCGCGGCGAGCACGCTCAGCGTTTCCCGATCGGCTTCCACTCCTTCCAGCCGCGCGATTTCTTCCAGACGGCCCACCAGTTGGCTAAACTCCACGGACCGGAAACTGAACTGCTGACAGCGCGAAGCGACCGTGGTGGGGATCTTGTGCGCCTCAGTGGTGCATAGCAGAAAGACCACCCACTCGGGCGGCTCTTCCAAAGTCTTGAGCAGCGCATTAAACGCTTCGGAGGTGATCTGGTGGGCTTCGTCGACGATGAAGATTTTGTAGCGGTCGCGCGCCGGACGGTAGCGGACGTTTTCCCGCAGCTCCCGCATTTCGTTGATGCCGCGATTGGAGGCGGCGTCGATTTCGATCACGTCCAGGCCCGAGCCGGCGGCGATCTCGCGGCAGCTCGCGCACTCGCCACAGGGCGTGGACGTGGGACCTTTTTCGCAATTGAGACATCGCGCCAGAATGCGCGCCACGGTGGTTTTGCCCGTGCCACGCTGGCCCGCGAAAATATATCCATGCGCGATGCGGCCTTGCGCAATGGCGTTTTCCAGGGTGGTCTTGACGTGCTCCTGCCCGATCAGCTCCGCAAAGTTCCGAGGCCGGTATTTGCGAGCGATGACCTGATACATGAACGGGAAGATTCGTGCGGCTTTTTCCAACGCGCACAACGCATCTGCTGTGCGCTTTTTTTAACCGCGCACAACGCATCTGCTGCGCGCGGAAAATGCCAGACCCCGGGTGATCCGCGGCACACAGGTTAAACCACTACCGTTGCTTCCTTCCGGACCTGGCGGGGTTCGCGGCCGCCCGTTGCACGAAGCCCGGAGCCTGACAACCTCCTATGCTAGCAGGGCGGCACGGCAAACGGTATCGAACGCGTTATCTGTAATCCGTCAGTAGGCTCCGACCCCGCCGTTACCGGTGGGCTGAAAACGCGGCTCGGAATCGGATGTCTGCGGCAAGTCGGGGAGCTTCTTGCGATATTCTTGATCTGAATACGCTATGGATGCTCTCTTGAAGGACCTTAAGCACTCAGTTCGCATGTTCCTGCAGACTCCAGGATTCAGCATCGTGGTAATCGCGGCGCTGGCGTTGGGAATCGGCACCAACACGGCGATTTTCTCTGTTGTGGACCACTCCTGTGCAAATTAGTTTCGTAATGCTGGCAAGCTAAACGTACTGGACCAGAACGTCTGGGTAAGGTGTGGCGGCAGGGGCTCTGCTACGTTTGGATCGGGTTCTGCGAGAACCGATACAACGGGGCAATAGG
>DATDGT010000095.1:0-3536 GCA_036521975.1 Bryobacteraceae bacterium | reverse complement strand
ACAGCAGCCCTCAAAAAACTCGGAAGGCACCTACTCGGCCACGGCCGACGCGTCGCATGTTTGCCTCGGCTCAACCCTGGCCGATGTGCAGCGTTTTCACTATGCGAGAAGCGCTCAAGCTGCTAATTTGGACGCGAGTGGATAACGATAATCTTTCGAGAAAAATCGGCAACTACGTGCACTTTCTTTTAGGAACACGCTGCTGCGGTTTGTCCCGATACCAGGTCGTTCGTGCAGGCGACTCGTAACGGAGACAAAGCGGAAAAAGACAGGGTCCTAAAGCGCGCAAAGCGCGTTTTTACAAGGGCCATTACATCTGAGGCTTGTTAGAGCCTCAACCTGTCAGCACAACCATCTCGGATGTTCACCACTCCACGGACGCCGTCGCGTCGTCCGCTAGATGGCTGCCAGCCAGTTTTGGGCTCAGCGGATTAGTGGTGAAGCTTCACTGCTGATTAGCCGAAATGACTAACAGTAGACTCGTCGCAGCGAGACGGTAGTCCGGCAACCGGTCCGTGGAATTGTACCCGCCCACAATCCGCGCCTTGGCGGGACTGTGACCGCTTCAGATTTGCGGCGACGTTGATTCAACGCGCACCTGTTTTGACCTGAAAGGAGGTGACACAATGGGAGGACCTATCATTATCTGGCCGCCGGACGTGTGCGACGGATTTCCGGGTTGCTATGCGCCGATGCGCGCTGGCAACGTTCTCATTCTAGAAGCCTTGCTGAGTTTGTTTCTGTTCTAACGCTTGCCCAGAGGCAAAGCCGTGCTGCAGCACGGCAGCTTCTTCAAGCCGCTCCGGGATAGGCAGCCAAGAATCGCACACGCCATGACGCCAAGCGGAAGAGAGAAGAGTCTGCGCTCGCGTTCTGTGGGCTACCGCCGAGGATTGGAACGAGTGGAGTGTACCGGCTCGGCCGATCCGTCGCTGACAAGGGGCCTGGACGCTCTAACGGGAGCGAGAGGGTGAGGTAAGTCTGACCAACCAGGCGATTTTCAATTCCGACACCGTTGGACAAGAAGGCGTTCGACCACCAGTCGAACGCCGCTTTAATCGAAGAATCTTAACGCCAACGGAACTCAACATGGTTTTCTGGACACGAACGGGGCCTTCCAGACCATAGACGTGCCCGGCGCGATAAGCACGACACCCGCTGGCATCAATAACGTCGGCGAGATTGTGGGAACTTTCGCGCCGGTCCCGGAACCCGCCTCGTTCGTGTTGATAGCGTCCGGGCTCGCCGGCATCGTCGCGCTCAAACGAAACCGGCGAATACGCGGTGGCACAATGTAATCCCCACCGGCTGGGCCCGTCTTCCCATGCAGAACCGCTCATGGTGCGTTTGCGAATCGCGTTGCTGGCAGGACTGACTGGCTCACTGGATGTGCGCGAACGTAGGCTAACCAGCGAGGCCGGGCAGCCCAAATTCAGGACGATAATGCGCCATAACAGGGCGGATGAGTCGATTTGCGGCACCAATCTAGCTGTCTGCAGGCGGTTCGCCTTTTGTGAACGGATGCCGAGCGTCAGTCACCTCAATCCAGATGCCATTGCGAATTAATTCTTCCGCGAGATCTCTCAGGGCTTCGTGGACCGAGCCGCCATAGCCCGCGATGCCTTGGACCGGATCTTTACTGATCAGGGCGCAGATTTCCTTCCCGTATGGTCCGAAAACTTGATCCACCTGAATCGCCAGAGCTCGATTGACGTGTCGGCCGAAATCACAATTCTTTGGGAGGACCACGCGAATTACGCCGTGGGGAAAGTCATCCTCAACGATGGAGAAAGCCTCTCTATCTATGTTAATGAGGACGCAGAGCCCCGCACAGCGGATTGCGTCGGGTCTTAGCAAAACAGAGAGCTAGCCGCCAATTTTCGGGCGATTCCAAAGTGCGGCGCAACCCCACATCATACGCAGAACACCGCGCCACACCATCGGTTGCATCGCACCGAACGGACGGGCCCGCCCAGCCGCGAGGTGTGCTCCGGGCCACACCACAGAATTGGCGGCGCATCGAGCCCGAACGCCAGCACCGCGATGCGCTTCAACGCAGAACCCGTCGCGGGAGGGGCATAGCGTGCGCGGAAAGCGGCATGTCCTAATATCAGCCCTTCTCGCCGGCGATGGCAGAAGCTCGCGCGAGAAACGCGACGAATCGTGATCCGCAGTGAGCGATTGTGTCGGGTCTTTAAAATAGAGAGATAGCCCGCCAATGTTTCTCGATCTTTCTATACGATTCTGAGGCATAACTCGCATCGTAGAGTGTCCCGGCCGGGGAATTATCCTCCGCGACGGCGTAGCGATCGGGCCGGGGGATCGGTTCGCCATCCGGTGAGAGATTGTAATACCTCACTTGCACCGCGGTGTTGATGGTCCTCCGGGCAGCAGCCGCCTCCAGCCGGTCTAAGCGCCTCCGGGTTCTATCTCTCATGCTTTTCGATGGCGTCGAAGCGCTCGGCCAACTGTGTCAATCTCGCTTCGCACAACGCGTGCATTTTCTCGGGATCGTGGTCGCCGCGCCCGGCCCTGAGGATCTCGGCAAGCGAGGGCATCGGAATTCCCGCTTCCCGCATGGCCCGGTCTCGCTGAATGCCAGCGGCCAAATAGCGACCCATCATTCGGTGAGTTTTAGCGGGCCATTCGTAGTCACTAGCATCGCCTCGTATCCGAGCCTCTAGGTATGGCCTTAGCGCGGCCCGTTCCTCCACAGTGAGCACTTCCAGCGGGTCGGGGAAGTTGCCTTCCGCGACTGCTGCTTTGACTTGCTCCAGTCGCCGGAGCCGTCGGTCGAGGCTGCGGCTGTTCAACATCCGAAACTACCCTCACTACCATCACCAGATAGGAAAGCCGATCGCGCGTCCAGCCGCCCAGCCAACACACTTGCCAGTCGTCGAAGCATGAGCCGATCGTGACCGGCGTGCGCAGGCGAAGGAACTTGGTTTCGAGTTTCATTGTGCTGACCCTTGTCGCGGTCAACACATTCATGGCTCAGAGGAAACCAAACCTCAAGTCGAGCTGGACCGAATCGCATGATGGTTCTCACCCTAAGAACGCTGCTGCGCCAGCCGCGCCCTCAATTCCCATGGAGTCAGCCCGAGCGCGCGGGCGAAAGCTTCCATCAAGCTCTCGTTGGGGCCTGGCTCCACGCCGCGGTGGGCGAGGATCTCGCGAATTTTGGCGTGTGTCTCTTCCTCGACCGCTTTGCGCGAGGCTTCTGAGACAGCGTAGAGCGCACGCTCGTAAGCACGCTCCAAATTCGCGAGCCGCCCCTCGATACCCGTATGGTCAAAATATCCCGAAGCAGTTGAGGAATGCAGGGTATTATGGACCCTCGGTATGAAAGAGAACCCTTGGACGCGACTGCTGGCGTATGTGACCGGTCAAATCAATCAGGAACTCCTCCTCAAGAACGAATATCTCGCGGCCGAGAATCGCATCCTGCGGGCACACTTGCCAGCATCAGACTGTGCTCGTGCCCACTATGCAAAAGACTGAGTTCGCCTTCTTTACTAATAGTCCGCAAACTAAAT
>DATDGT010000094.1:0-27605 GCA_036521975.1 Bryobacteraceae bacterium | reverse complement strand
GCAATCCGGGATGTTCTGGACCGTCAGCGGCGCCAACTCCATCTTGGCGCTACGCTGCCAACACCTCAACGGTCGCTTTGAGGACTATTGGGAAGGCCGCCAGGCGGCCTGATTTCCACTTCTATGTCGTGCGCCCTGTTGACGCCGCTGTACCGCATACCGCTTGCTAACGCGCGCGGCTCGGAAGCTTCGATTCTGAGCCGCGACCGTCAGGGAGCGGTGTCTAGGCGGTGTCTAGAACGTGAACCGCGCGATCAGTTGCCCGCTGCGCGGCAGATCGCCGGCGCCGTTGAGCCAGTTCACATAGCCGTAGCCCGCCGACAACAGACCCGTGGTGCTGCCCAACGTGTTGGCGTGGGCCGTGAGCGTGGCGATGCTGCCCGTGGTCACCAGGAAACCCGCGCCATCCTGGGGGGTCGAGTAGAACAGCCGGTTGAAAATGTTGACGAATTCCGCTCGAACCTGGAGAGTCATCGCTTCGTGATTCTTAACAGGGCGGAAGATCCGTCCGAAGCCCATGTTTTCCGAAGGCTGTCGCTGCCAGCGGAAGTCGTTGAAGTAAGGCGCGGACGCGCCGAACGTGCCATACGCGGGTTCTACCCACGCAGCGGGATTCAGCACCAGTGTTTTGGTGGGATCGAAATGGGAATTCGGATCAGTCAAAAACAGAGGCTGTCCCGGCACTCGATTCAGGAAGGTGTAGCCGCCGCCCCACAGAGCGGGGTTATTCGAGGGTCCGCGACCCAAGTTCGACAGGAGGTTGTTCAGAGACGGCGGACTGGGCAGGATCTGGCCGCTCTGGTAACGAAGAGCGGCGCTCCAGGTCCAGTCCCGCAGGAACCAGGACCCTGCCTTCATGAACCCGGAAGAGCCACCGGAAATCTTCGGCGTGGTGTAGCTCCAAGCCATCACCAGTTCCTGCGGAATGCTGAACCCGGAAATCTGCTTGTCCAACGGCTTGTTGAACACGTCGTTAATGAGCGGCGGCGAAGGCGTCACGTACGACGTGTTGGAGTTGGTTCCGTTGGTGAGCTCTTTCTGCCAGGTATACGCCACCTGCATGTTCAGACCGTGATATAAGCGCTGGGTCCCTTTTACCTGGAGCGAATCGTACCAGGTATTTCCATAAGGAGGTCCCAGGAAGGGCGGAATACCGATCCACTGGGGATAGGGCCGCAGCGCCTGAAGCAACGTCGAGGTATTCGGGAAGCCCGGGTAGACGGAATTGGGATTGGCCAGCCACGGGAAGCGGGCGATGACATTGGGGGAATTGATCTGCGTATTGAGAAGCGCTGTGTCCGCTGGGTTTTGGACGTTAAGCCCGTATTGCGATAGCAGACCCTGCTGCGTGAACGCATTGTAATTCAAACCTGCCAGCAAAGGCGCGGCCCAATAGGCGCCGCGATTCCCCACATAGGCCGCATCCACCACCAGGGCTCGCGTAAGCTGCTGCTGGAAGCCCAGGCTCCATTGGAAGGTGCGCGGCAGCCGGCCAGTGTCGGGAGCGATGGAGACGAACGGCGAGGAAGGCGGAATCACGCCCGGCGCAGCGGGAACCGGATACTGTGGTGTAAAGTTCGGCCAATGGACCACCGGATTCCCTAGATGGTTCCCGGGCCCCTCAGGGTCGCCGTACATCAGGTTCCCCGCCGAGATTCCGTAGCCCGCGGGGCCGATGGTGTAAAAATCGCCCGCGCTGCTGTTCAATCCGGCTTGATCGGAAGTTGCCGCGTAGGAGATGGCGCCCCCGGCGCGGAACACCGTCCTGGGCGTGATCTGATACGCGACTCCCAAATGCGGTCCCACCGCATAAGGATAGTTATGTTGGAATGCGCAGTGGCACGTGGCGCCGTATTCCACGCTCCCGATGCGTCCGCCAATCACCGGGTTAGGAGTGGCGAAAGCAGCGTTCTGCATTCGTCCGTATTGCTCGGTCCATTCGGTGGAGTAGTCGTAGCGGATACCGTAATCGAACGTCAGCTTGCGCGTGATTTTCCAACTGTCCTGTGCGTAGAAGCCGAAAGTGTGCATGCCCAAACGAACGTCCGCGGGCGCCGCGGTGGAAACGCTGGAAGTCACGCCGAGAAAGAAGCTGGCGTATCCGAATCCGCTGCTCGCGGTGTTGGCGAAGGGAAGCCCGTTCTGCCAAGGATCGGACGTCGTCGATTGGGCAAATCCGAATTGCCCATCGGCGCGGCTTTCATTCAAGCTCTGAACGCCCTCAAAGAGCGCGCTCGCCCCGAGTTTATAGGTGTGGTTACCCTTCACCCAAGTCAAGCTGGTGTTGGCGGTCGGCTTGTAATCGTGTTGCACCGGCGTCAGAGTAAACGCCACGCCCGTATTCAGCACACCGGCGTTCACCGGGCCGCCGCCGGACCATCCGCCGCCCAGGCCGCTCCACATGCCCGCCAGATAAGGGAAATATTGACTGGCCGTGAAAGGCACGCCGTCGGGAAATAACGTACTTTGGTTGATGGTTGGAGCGGTCTGTGGATTGGATGTTTCCAGGTAACCCACCCCCACGTGGAACAGCAATGTAGGAGTGATGGTCGTGTCCAGGTTTACACGAGTCGTGTTCGCCAGGGCGTTCTGGGGCTGCAAGGCCGTGAACTCTTGAGTAAATCCGTTGTTCTCGGGCGAATAGGTCTTCGTCGCCGAATAGTACGCGGACAGCTTCATCCTTTGGCTAATATTTTGATCAATCTTGATGGACGGAATAGTGGTGTGGCGGAAATTGGAATAGGCCGGCACGTCATAGTTGAATAGGCCGGGCGCGTTCGGCAGCGGGATCATGTTCTGAATGATCGCCGCCGTGGGGTCCATTTGGGTGGCCGGAACTATGTTGCCGGGAAAGGGAGTCCGCACTTGGGCGCCGCCCACTGTGCGGGTGCTGTTCGGATCGAACACCTCGTTCAAACACACCATTTGCCCTGCGGGATCGGGGCCGTTGCAAACGGGAGGGCCTTCCGCGTTGAGCGCCGCGGCAAAATTCCCCTGGCGTTGAAGCAGAGTGGGAACCGTAGAGTACGAATTGGTCGTCACTGCGTTCTGCCGGAACTGTTCGAAGCTAAAGAAAAAGAAAGTTCGATCATGACCGTGGATCACTTTGGGAATGGTGAGCGGTCCGCCCAGCGTGAACCCGTAATCGTTCTGCCGAAGAGGATTGCGAACAAGCTGGTCGGGCTTGTTTGCGTTAATGGTGAAGGGCAGGCCGGCGTTCAAAGCTTCATTGGCGAAGTAATCGTACGCGCTGCCATGAAGCTGGTTGGTGCCGGATTTCATGGTGTAGTTGAAGTATCCGCCGCCCGCCTGGCCATACTCGGCGGAGAAGTTGCTGGTTTGGATGGCCACTTCCTGAATCGCTTCCACGCCCGCCTGGTTGATCTGATTCTGCTGTTTGAAGAATCCGTTGGTGGAGTCCTGGCCCTCAATGTTTATGGATTGAGAATTGGACGGCATCCCATTGATGCGCAAGACGGTGTCCGTCGTCACTCGCGCGCCGGGGAGTAATTCGACGGCCGAAAGCGGGTTGCGGATATTGCCGAGTGTGTTGGCCGATCCGATGCCGGCCGCCGCGCCGAACATATTGAGCACCGGTAAATCGTCCAAAGTGGAAGTGGGGAGGTTGTAGCTCACCTCGCCGCCTTCAGTTTTGAGGGCGGGCGCCTCGGCGGTGATGGTGACGCTTTCGGTGGCGGTACCGACCTCCATGGTCGCGTCCACGCGCAACGTGCCCGCCACCTGGACGGTGAGCCCTGTGCGGACAAACTTCTTGAAGCCCGTCACTGTGACGGTGAGATCGTAACTGCCGGCGGGCAATTGAGCGATCGTGTAGTTACCGGTACCCGAGCTCGCGGCCGGATAGACCGCGTCCGTCGCCGTGCTTTTCGCCTCGACCGCGGCGTTGGCGATCACCGCCCCCGCCGGATCGGAAATCGTTCCCGTAATCGTCCCGCGATCGGATTGCCCGAACGCGGCGAACGCGAAGACACAAATACAACCTGCTGGGAGCAGAGAGCGCATCACCCACCTCCAAAGACTATGAAGCCCGTATAAAGTAATAGCGAAAAACTATGATCGGCTATGCGCCGAATGCGAAACCAATCCCCAGTCCTGACGAATTAACATCTGCAAGTATATTCCGTCAAGGGGCGCACGTCAAGCCAAACAGCGGCAAAAAGGCGGCAAAAAAGGGGGGATAGCAATTGTATGTTCGGTCCTAGTACCTACCTGCGAGACGGGAGGTGCAGGCGCTGGAGGTGGCTAACAATGTTTATGGACGAGTTTTGCCCTCGTCCCTGCCGCGGTCCGAAAGTCCGTCCTCCCAACTGCTCCAGCCCGAATTCATGCCGTAGGGAACGCGTTCCATGATCGCTTCGATCTGGCGGATCTTGCTTTTCTCGATCCGGAACAGCTCCGCCAATTCCCATGTCCAGGGTTGCGCGGGTCCCGCGGTGACGGTTCTTCCGTCGGGAGTGTGAAACGTGCGGGTGGCGCCGGCGGCATGATCGAAGAAGATGAAGCTGAACACCAGTCCGCGTTCCGGATCCACGGCCACGAAGCGGCGGTCGCGTATCCGCGTGACGAAATGCAGCAAGCCGGATTGGAATTGCTCCAGGCAGCTCCACTGCCCGGAATAGTTCCTGGCGGTTTTCGGATCGGGGCGCTGCTGGCCGGCCGGCGTAGCGACATTGGTGGAGAAGGAGCCGTTCTCAATGCGATTGCAATCGTCGGCGAAGGGATAGACGCCTTTTCCGTCGTTCTTCTGCATACCCGAGAAATACATATTCGCGGTCTTCACCAACTCGTCGCGGGAGAGCCTTTCGGCGGGAGGAATCGGATCGGTCCAGGTCCAGCCGATCTTTTCGAAGCCTTGCGCAGAGCGATCGCTGCGCTGGATGAAGGTTTCTGCCTCGGTGATTCGGCCGTTGCGCACTCTCAGACGAAGCGCGATCATCGCCGGCATGTCGGCTTCCTTGATGCTGCCCAAAAACGTGACTTGCCCCGTCTCGACGTCGGTGACAAACAGACGGTAGCTGCCCTTACCGGTCATCGTATTCCAAAGGCCGTCTCCGAATTCGAGTTTTTGGCCGTTTTCGGTACATTTCGCCCCCGGCGCCAGAGGAGCTTTCGATGGGTCATGCGCGACGACGGCGTCCAGATATCGGTCCACGAAAGCTTCCAGGCAGGCGCGGCCGCAACTCGATCCGGCATTGGATTGGCCCGCGGCTAGGGCTGCTAAGAAGGCCGTGGACAGCGCGCCGGCAATGAACAACGAGAGAGTCTTTCGCATGCTGGTCGGATTTTATCAAAGAGGCAGCCGCGCGCAGATGTTACCATACACATGTATGGTAAAGACGACGGTGTATCTGGAGGAGGAGATTGCCGACTCCCTGCGCGCGCTTTCAAAACGCCTCCGCAAGCCTCAGGCACAATTGATCCGGGAAGCGCTGCGAGAATTTGCCGCGGACGAAAAGCCTCCGCTTCCCGAAGGGCTGGGGATGTTCGATAGCGGACATTCCGACACGGTCGCGCGTAGGAAAGAACTGTTGAGAGACGCCGCGCGATCCAGAAAATGGCGATAATCGCGGACTCTGGAGGAATCTACGGGCTGTACGATCGCGGCGACTCGGCGCACGCGGGAATCCGCGCGGTGATCGAGCGGGAGCGCGACCGAATCGTCATTCCCTCTCCCATTCTGGGCGAAATCGACTATCTCCTGCGGTCGCGTATCGGAGTCCGGTCGCTCAGCCGCTTTCTCTCCGACATCGCCATCGGCGCGTTCCAGGTGGAATGCGTCACAGCCGAGGATCTGGAACGCTGCTCCGTGCTGGTTGCGAAATACGACAATCTGGATCTGGGACTGTGCGACGCCTCCGTGATCGCGGTCGCCGAGCGTCTCCGTGTGGACCGGATTCTCACGGTGAACGAGCGGGATTTCCGCGTCGTTCGGTCCTCGCGGAATTTCGAGATTCTGCCGGGTGCCCCAAAGCGGCGGCGAGGCTTACGCAGGACTTAGGCGTCAAGCGGCGTGCGTTGTGGTCACAATGGCGGCGTTGGCGAACTTCCTCCGCTTCCCAATATCCTTTGTGGACGGTAGCTGCGGCGTCGTGCTAGGGCCGGCGCGCGTGGGCGACAAAACTGACCTCACCGGCGAGTACCATTTCACGCTCGAATACGAATGGCCATGCCAGAGGCCAGACGCCGATCCGGGAGACTACGCGCCGGCGATCTTCACCGCGCTCGAGCAGCAACTCGGTTTAATTTAAGACTCGAACGGACCAAAACGCCCCTCGACGTGTTGGTCATCGACAGCGTCGACAAGACCCCTACCGAGAACTGACGCTGAAGTTGCAAGCTGAAGCCCGCCCTCCAATTTGATGTCATAGGTGCGATAAACTGCTCATTCATGCATACCGTTTCAAAGATCGATGACGCGGGCGCGCGGACGCCCCGCCCGTACGAAGGCCACAGCACGGGTTTCCGCCGGTCTACATTCGTGGACCGCGCCATGGGCTCGGTTCACATGAGCGTGGGGGTTTGTTTTCTCGCGCCCGACGGGCATGTCTCGAAGCACCTCCACTCGTTCGAGGAAAGCTTCTACATTCTCGAGGGGCGCGTCGCGGTGCAGGCCGGGGACCGGATTGAGGAGCTGAGCGCGGGCAATTTTGGCCTGATCCCCACCGGCTTGCCGCATGCGTTTCGTAATGCCAATGGGGCTGCGGCAAGATGGCTGGAGATGCAGGCGCCACAGCCGCGGCCGTTGGAATATGGCGAGGACACGTGGTTTGCGAAGGGCGAGGGTCCCGCCCCGGGCCTGCTTCTGCTTGGGCATTTCGATGAATCCCAATTGCCCCGCCCCGGCGGACCTTCCCAGATGGAGGGCTTCAATCCCACCACCGGCGTGGCGATCAAAATGTTCGTGGACCGTTCCTTCGGAGCGATTCATCAATCGCTGTTTCTGATCCAATATTTGCCTGGCGCCAAAATCGACCCGCACGATCATACGTTCGAGGAATCCTATTTGATCCTTTCCGGACGCGTTCGCGGGGAGGCCGACGGCAAGGTGTACGACCTGGGGCCGGGAGACACGATCTGGACCGGCGTGGGATGCATCCACAGTTTCGAGAACGTCGGCAGCGAGCCGGTAAGATGGATCGAGACGCAAGCCCCGCTGCCGCCTTCCAAAGAAGTTTTCCGCTTCGAGCGCGACTGGGCGCGCTTTCGCTGATTTATCGAGGACCATCATGCAGTTAAACGAAAAAACCGAGACTCCCGCGACGTTACCTGATTCGGCGGCTGACGCCGGGGCGCGCACGCGCCCTTTTAACGGGCGGGAATTCATGGAGAGCGTGCGCGACGGGCGCGAAATCTGGATCTACGGTGAGCGCGTCAAAGACGTCACCACTCACCCGGCGTTCCGCAACACCGTTCGCATGCTCGCTCGCCTGTACGATGCGCTGCACGACGAGCGGAAGGCGGTTCTGTGCGCGGAAACGGATACGGGAAGCGGCGGCTACACGCATAAGTTTTACAAGGCTTCGCGGAACGCCGAAGAGCTGGTGGGAGCGCGGGACGCCATCGCGGAATGGGCGCGCGTGACCTATGGCTGGATGGGCCGCAGTCCGGACTACAAGGCCGCGTTCCTGGCGACGCTGGGCGCGAACTCCGATTTCTACGAACCGTTTCAGGAAAACGCACGAAAGTGGTACAAGAAGGTGCAGGAGGAAAACACCTTCGTCAATCACGCGATCGTGAATCCGCCGGTGGATCGCAACAAGGAACTGGCGGAAGTCCGCGACGTGTATATGCACGTAGAGAAAGAAACCGACGGCGGGTTGATCGTGAGCGGGGCCAAAGTGGTGGCCACCACCTCGGCTTTGACGCACTACAACTTCATCGCCAATAACGGCGCGCTGCCGATCAAGACGAAGGATTTCGCGTTCGTTTGCATTGTGCCCACCGACGCGCCGGGCATGAAGCTGTTCTGCCGGCCTTCCTACGAAATGAACGCGGCGGCGACGGGCAGCCCCTTCGATTACCCGCTTTCCAGCCGGCTGGACGAGAACGATTCGATTATCGTGTTCGACAAGGTCTTCGTGCCGTGGGAGAACGTATTCGCCTACGGGGATATCGATAAGGTCAACAATTTTTTCCCGCGCTCTGGATTTCTACCCCGCTTCATGTTTCATGGCTGCACGCGGCTGGCTGTGAAACTGGATTTCATCTCGGGGCTGTTGCTGAAAGGCGTGGAAGCCACCGGCGCGAAGGATTTTCGCGGAGTGCAGGCGCAAGTGGGCGAAGTGCTGGCGTGGCGCAATCTGTTTTGGGGCTTGACCGACGCCATGGCGCGGACCACCGTGCCGTGGACGCCCGGCTATGTTCTGCCCAATCTGGATTACGGGCTGGCATATCGCGTGGCGGCGAGCACACTGTATCCGCGCTTGAAGGAGATCATCGAGAACGTGCTGGCCAGCGCGCTGATTTATCTTCCGTCGCATGCCAGCGATTTTCAGAACCCGGAGATCCGGCCCTATTTGGATCGTTTCGTCCGAGGCTCCAATGGCTATTCGGCCCTGGATCGCGTGAAACTGATGAAACTGATGTGGGACGCCATGGGGACGGAATTCGGCGGCCGCCACGAACTGTACGAGCGCAACTACTTCGGCAACCACGAAAGCATCCGGTTTGAGACGCTGATGGTAGCCGACGCGCTCGGACAGTCCGCCAAATACAAGGGTTTCGCCGAACAGTGCATGGCCGAATACGATCTGGACGGCTGGAAGGCAGCGGATCTGATCAACCCCAATGACGTGAACATAGTGATGAAGAGGAAGGCGGGATCAGCGGGTTAGCGCGCGAGTGGAGCAGGCTAGCCTGCAACCTGGGCTTCAGCCCCCGCTCGCTAACTTAACTAAACTTAACGCCGCGCCTCAAACTAGCCTTCATTCTGCTTCATTCTGCTTCATTCTGCCTTCATCTGCCTTCAGCCTCCGTCCGGACCTGGAAGCCGGGCCCTGCGGATGCGACAATAGTCGCCAGATGGTGAAGTACGGCTATTACTACGCGGGCGGGCTGCTGGCCGGCGCGGCGGCGATCACCTATCTCACCCGTTGGCCGTACGCACTGCCGTTCTACATTCTCGCGGCGTTTTGTTTGAACTTTTTTCGCGATCCGGAGCGGCGCGCGCCGGATGGGGCCGTCGCGGTTTCGCCGGCCGATGGGAAAGTGGTGGGCGTCCGAACGAATCCGCCTGAGCCGAGCCGGATCAGCATCTTCATGAATATTTTCGATGTGCACGTCAACCGTGCGCCGATCGCGGGCCGGATCTCGTGCGTCCAATATAAGAAAGGCGAGTTCATGGCGGCGAACCGGGAATCCGCCAGCGAGGCGAACGAGCAGAATATCGTCTCGATCGAGGGCGTGGTGAATGGAAGGCCGACGACCGTGGTAGTGAAGCAGATCGCCGGACTGATCGCGCGGCGAATCATATGCTATAAGCGCGCGGGCGATCGGGTCGCGGCAGGCGAGCGCATCGGATTGATCAAATTCGGCTCGAGGGTGGATGTGCTCCTGGGACCGGAATGGGACATCACGGCGAAGGCCGGCCAGAAGCTGGCGGCCGGCTCGAGCGTGATCGCGCGCATAGCGGCCGCAAGGGAGACAGCGGCATGAGACCGATAAATTTCCAGCGCTTAATGGAACCCCGCTCGCCGGATCGCGGACCGCGCCGCGCGGCATATGCGCTGCCCACGCTGTTTACGGCGGGCAACGTATTTCTAGGATTCTACGCGCTACTGGAGGTTTTCCAAGGCGCGATGCAGGCGGCGGTGAATGCGGCCGGAGCGCAGGCGCATTTTCAATGGGCCGCCATCGGCATCGCGGTCGCGGTGTTGTTGGACGGTTTGGATGGCCGCATCGCCCGCATGACTCACACGGTCAGCGATTTTGGCCGCGAGATGGATTCGCTCGCCGACGTCATCACATTCGGCATCGCTCCGGCCGTGCTGGCGTTCGCCTGGGGCCTTCAGTTCGTCGAGCCTCCAACCGATTGGATCACACTGGAACAGCTTCGCAACGCGGGCTATTTTGTATCGTTCGTCTTCCTGTTGTGCGGCGCTCTGCGCCTGGCGCGATTCAACATTCAGAAGAATCCCGTCTTGAGAAATCCGGGCCGTCCGGATCGAAAATACTTTGCGGGTCTTCCTATCCCGGCCGCCGCCGCGATGGTGGCGGGAGTCGTCTATGGAAGCGGCAGCACTCCTTTGCACTGGTGGGTATTTTCAGCCGGGTGGGTGGCGCTGCTGGCGGTGCTCTCGTTTCTGATGGTCAGCACGTGGCGATATCCGAGCTTCAAGGATATCGATCTTCTGCGGCCCAGATCGCCGCTGACCTTCCTGCTGCTGGCGAGCGTGATCGCGCTGATCGTGAACTTTTTGCGGCTGGCGCTTTTGACGCTTCCCGCATGCTATGTGGCCAGCGGCATTGTGATTCGCATCGCGGGGATTCTGCGAAGACGATTCCGGCCGCGGGACGCCGAGGACGGCGACCGGGCCAAGGCCCTACCGGAGCGCAAAATTGGCTGAGCTGGAACGGCCTTTGGTCGCGATGGTGGGCGGCGACACGCTGCTGGCCAAAGAGATCCGCGAGTTACTCGGTGAATCCAGGCCCGTGCCCCGGGTGCAGTTGATCTCGGCCGCGGCGGAAGCATCGACGCTGCTCTCGCTGGTCGAGGACCAAGAGGCGGCGGTGCTGACTCCGCTGAGCCCGGAAAGCTTGGAGGGCGCTAGCGTAGCGTTCCTGGCCGGCTCCCAAGCCTCCAGCCGCCGCACCCTGAAGCTGAATCCATCCGGAGGACCGGTATTGATCGATCTGGCTGGGGCGCTGGAGGATTATCCCCACGCGCGGCTTCGGGCCCCATCGGCTGAGCCGCTTCAGCGGCCGCGGACGGCGTCGTCGATTCATGTGATCGCGCATCCGGCGGCCATCGCGCTGACCATGTTTCTGTCGCGCCTGGCGCGCACGGGCGCCGCCGGAGGCGGGGCGAAGATTCGCCGCGCGGTCGTGCACATCTTCGAGCCGGCCAGCGAGCGCGGGCAGCAGGGCCTGGACGAACTGCAACAGCAAACCGTGGCAGTGCTAAATTTTCAGAAACTCCGGCAAGATGTCTTCGACGCGCAAGTGGGTTTCAATGTGCTGGCGCGCTATGGAGAAGAGGCCCCGGAGCCTCTGGAGTCGATCGAGGAGCGGCTGGAGCGGCATCTGGCTTCGTTGCTGGTGGATTGGCCTGGCGTGCCGATGCCTTCCCTGCGATTGATTCAGGCGCCCGTGTTTCATGGGCACAGCTTTTCGCTATGGGTGGAGTTCGAGGAGCGCCCGAAGGTCGAGGAGATTGAGGAGGCGCTTGAACGGGAAGGCATCGATGTGCGGCGCGAAGAGCCTCCCACCAACGTCGGCGTGGCGGGGCAGAGCGGTCTCAGCGCCGGCGCCATAACCGTGGACAGCAACAACGCGAGCGCGTGCTGGTTCTGGATCGTCGCCGACAATTTGCGTCTTGTCGCGGAGAACGCCGTGGCCGTGGCCAGGGAAATTTTATGAAGGGTAGCGGCCTCCTGACTCCCGTCTCCTGTCTCCTGTTTTCCTGCGGCTATCATGTCGCCGGGCACGCCGACCTGGTTCCGAAAACCGATCGCACCATCGCGATACCGGCCTTCACCAACATCACGGTGCGCTACAAACTCACTGACTGGCTGCCGGAGGCCTTATCAAAAGAGTTCATCGCGCGCACGCGCTACAAAATCGTTTCCGATCCCAAGCAGGCCGATATGGTGTTGAAGGGCACGGTAGCGAGCTATTCCTCCTTCCCCACAACGTTCGATCCCACCAACGGACGCGCCGCTACCGTAGAGATCCGCGTGGTGATGACAATCAACCTGGAGGAACGCGCCACGGGCAAGGTTTTGTTCACGCGGCCCCGCCTCGAGATCACGGAACGCTATCAGATCTCCTTAAGTCCTACCCAATATTTCGAGGAAAGCGACGACGCGCTGGCGCGCGCCAGTCAGGTGGTCGCACGTCAGGTGGTTTCGGCGATCCTGAATAACTTCTGATGACGCCGGAACAGTTCCTCGATCGCCTCAAGCGCGGCGGACTGGAGCCGGCGTATCTGTTCCTCGGCGCCGAAGCCTATAATCGCGAACGCGCGCGGCGCGCGCTGATCGAGGCGGCGCTCGCGCCCGAGGAGCGGGAGACCGGATTTACGCGGCACGATCTCGACCAGGTCTCCCTGGCCGCGGCGGTGGACGACGCGCGCTCGTTATCGCTGTTTGCCGCGCGTCGTGTGATATGGCTGGCTCGCGCGGAGGCCGCCGTGCCGAAAGGAAAATCGGGTGATGGAGACGAGGAAGCTTCCAGCGGATCCCTGCCTCTCGAAGAATATCTGCGGGACCCGGCTCCGGGAACGGTTCTGGTGATCGAGACCGCGCGCTACGATTTTGAAGGCGAGGACAAGGCCAAGCTGGAGCGCGTCCGGCAGTTTTTCTCGGTGGTTCCGGCACAGGTGGAATTCCGGCGTTTCACGCCGGAAGCGGCGCGGGCGCTAGCGCAGAATCTCGCGCGGGCGATGGAAGTGAAGCTCGGCTTGGCGGAGTTGGCGCTACTGCTCGAGGCCACGGGCCATGAGGCGTCTCGCATCGCCGCTGAAATGGAGAAGCTGAGCCTGTTTGCGAACGGCCGCAAGATAGAAGCGGAAGACATCGCGGCGCTGGTTCCCGATGCGCAATCGACGACGATTTTCGCCCTGGTGGCGGCGCTGGGCCGAGGCGATCGGGCCAAGGCGCTGGAAAGTTTGGACACATTGACGCGCGCGGGCGAGTACATGCCTCTGGCCCTGGCGTTTCTCGCGACGCAGTTCCGCATGGCGCTGGCGGCGCGGGAAGCGGGCATGCGTGGAGCAAGCGAAATTCAAGCGCGCTTCGAGCGAACGGGCACGCGGATTTGGCCCCAACGCGCGCGCCAGATTTCCGAGACCATCCAGGCCTTTCCCCAAGCCCGTCTGGAAGGCGCGCTGGCGAAAGTATTCGAAGCGGATCGAGCGCTGCGCGATGCCCATCCCGACGACCGGATTGTGATGGAAAACATGATTTTCGAGTTGTGCCCGCCGGCGGGCCGGTAGGATTGTAGCTCGGTTCGCGGGTCAGCAGAATCCCGGGCCGTCCCGACAGTCCCGTGTCCCAGTAGTCGCCAGTAAGGCCGTAGTTCTCGACCATGGTCGCGTTGCGCAGCCCGGCGGTAGTGTTTCATCGAGAACCGCGCGAGATGCGTTTTCGATCCTCCTCCAGGCGCACTTGACGATGTGAATAAGCTTGCGCCATCATAGCGAGTGGCGTCGTTCCGGTCTGGGCAGTCGATTTCCCCGATGAATCGACAACTGGGGACGCGGCGACAACCGCTTGGCCGCGGGAAAAGGGGTTTCAACATGCGCTCCGCTGCCATTCCGCGAATCATATTCACGTTTTGCTGCCAGCTTTGTCTTTCGCTACCCACGCTGGCAGCCATCAATGCTTTTAATTTGGGTGCAAACTACGATGCGACGCAGAGTAATGTCGTGTTTCGCGTTTATTCCTCGCGTGCCACGCGCATTGAGGTCGATCTGTATATGGCCCCAATGAACTCGCCCGAGGTGCTGAGTGTACCGCTGAATGCCGACACCGGTACCAATATCTTTTCGGTTTCGATACCTGTTGCGAACCTCCAGGCAGCGGGAATCACAGGGCCCGTGTACTACGGTTACCGTGCCTGGGGGCCGAACTGGCCTTATTCGACCAGTTGGGCCAAGGGTTCCGGTGTTGGATTTATAGCCGACGTGGACGCTGCGGGAAATCGCTTCAATCCAAATAAATTACTGATGGACCCTTATGCCCGCGAGATCAGCCACGACCCAATCAACTCCACTTGGACGGGCGGCACCGTTTATGCTTCCGGGGCCAATTACCGCAATCTCGATAGCGGCAACGTGGCGCCGAAGAGCATCTTGTGGATGCAAGCCAGCCAGAATACCGGCGTCAAACCCACGCGAGCCCAGAAGGACGATATTATTTATGAAGTCAATCTGCGCGGTCTGACGAAAAATGACAGCAGCGTGCCCGCGGTCCTACAGGGAACTTACGCCGGCGCGGCGCTTAAGGCACCGTATCTTGCGGGCCTTGGAATAACCGCCGTGGAGTTTCTACCGGTCCAAGAATTACAGAACGATGGAAACGACAATATCCCCAACTCGACCAGTGGACAGAACTACTGGGGTTACGGTACATTGAACTACTTCGCGCCCGATCGCCGTTATTCTTCCAACAAGGCAGCCGGCGGGCCCACCAGTGAGTTCCAGAGAATGGTGAAGGCGTTCCACGATCAGGGCCTCAAAGTCTACATTGACGTCGTCTATAACCACACGGGCGAGGGCTCCGCCTGGAACCCAAACGATACGAGCACCTACAACATTCTTTGTTGGCGCGGGCTAGACAATCCCACGTATTACGAACTGACGTCGGACCTGCAATACTCCTGGGACAATACGGGCACCGGCGGGAATTACAATACGTATAACCCTGTTGCGCAAAATGTAATCGTCGATTCACTCGCCTACTGGCGCGACACCATGGGCGTGGACGGTTTTCGTTTCGATCTCGCGCCTGTATTGGGAAATACCTGTACCGTCGGGTGTTTCAACTTCAGCAATAGCGACAGCAACACGGCCATCCGCCGTATCCTTCGAGAATTGCCGCAGCGCCCCGCCACGGGCGGCAGCGGCATTGATCTTTATGCCGAGCCGTGGGCGCTCGGTGGAAACTCATACCAATTGGGGGGCTTTCCGGCTGGCTGGTCGGAATGGAACGGCAGTTTTCGCGATTTGCTGCGGCAGGCCCAAAACGAGCTGAACGTGGACTCCGTCACCACCGGTCAATTGGCCACACGCTTCGCCGGTTCATCCGATCTCTTCCAAGGCCGTAGCCCTTGGAACTCAACGAACCTCATGGTCGTGCACGACGGCTTCACTCTCAAGGATCTATACAGTTGTAACGGTCCGAATAACAATCAGCCGTGGCCATATGGCCCCTCAGATGGTGGCACTTCGACCAACTACAGTTGGGACCAGGGAGGAGCCGCCACGGATCAGCGCGCAGCCGCGCGGGTGGGCTTCGCTTTTTTGATGCTGAGCGCCGGAACGCCGCTGATGACCGGCGGAGACGAATACCTCCGCTCTCTCCAGTGCAACAACAATCCGTATGACGTGGATTCCATCGCAAATTGGCTGAGCTACCGTCCCACAAGCGATCAGGTTACCTTCAATGCCTTTGTGAGAGGCATGATCGCCTTCCGCAAAGCCCATGCTGCGCTGCGCCCGCTGAATTTCTATTCCTCTTCGCAGTTGGCGTGGTGGACGCCCGCGGGCACGCCAGCCGATGCAGGCTACTTTGACAATGGGAACAACCACGCTATCGCTTACCAGTTCAATAGCGGCGTGCTGAACGACAGTTCCCCTTTTCTGTATGTCGCCTATAACGGTTGGCAGAATACTGTGAACTTTACGCTGCCGTCACCTGGCAACGGGACAAGCTGGTACCGCGTCGTGGATACCTGCGCGTGGGCAGAAGGTTCAAACCAGGTGCGGCCCCCAGGATCGGAAGATCTCATCGGCGGGCAGGGTGTTGTTTACGGTATGTGCGGCCGCGGTTTGCTGCTATTGATTGCGAAGTGAGAAGCCATCCGTCCTGGGTATGTGTGTTATATGATTTTTCGTGGAGACTCCAATGGCCCGCGATACCGCGGTATTCATTTCATACGCCCGATCGGACGGCGAATCGTACGCTCAAGAATTGAGAGAGCGCCTGAAAGGCGAGCCCGGTATCGACCTGTGGCAGGACCGCATCCGAATGGAGGCGGGGGACTTCGAACAGCAGATCAAGCAGGCGATTGATTCGGCCCGTTATTTAGTAGTAATCATGACTCCCGGCGCGTTGCGCTCCGGATGGGTGGAGAAGGAATGGCGTTATGCACGGGAGAATGGGGTCTGTATTTGTCCGATAAAGCCAAAATTCCAATCTCAGTCGACAGAGTCGGAGCTGAGCGTGTTACATGCGGCCCTACCGCGCTGGATGCAACAGATCCAGATTTTCGACTTTGAAGAATATTGGAACCGGTTTGTCGCCGTGCTACGGAGCCCCTGTGCGGCAACCAGGACGCCGTTTTTGGCGCCTGCGCTTCCGGCAAACCTCGTCCAGCGTCCGTTGGAGTACAAGCGCATCGTCGACGGCGTGCTGGATTCCGAACGTAAGAATCCGAGTGGAAAGAAAGTGGTCCTCTATGGATCCGGAGGCTTTGGCAAGACCACGATGGCATTAAGCCTCTGCCATGAAGAGGATGTGTTTGCAGCCTGTGACGGCGGCATTCTTTGGACCACGCTCGGCGCCGAACCATCGCCGGTCTCCGAACTGACGAAGATCTATGCTGCTCTAACGGGCGAGCGTCCCACATTCGCCACTCTCGACGACGCCATGTTCGCGGTGGAGCAAAAGATGGAGGGGAAGCGATGCCTGTTCATAATCGACGATGTTTGGGAAGCCGGGCATCTGAAACCCTTCCTTCAAGCCGGGGGCCAATGTACCAAGCTGATTACTACGCGCCGGTTCGAGATCGCCGTGCAGGAGGCCGAAGCGTCCTGCCGAATCAACGTGGCTGAGCTCACGCCGGACGAAGCCGTGGAACTGCTCTCCGCGCGCCTCGATCCTCCACTCGAGACGCAGATTCGCTTTCGCCGGCTTGCCGAGCGCCTGGGAGAATGGCCGCTTCTGCTGCAACTCGCTAATCGTACCCTGCACATACAGACGGCGCTGTATGATGAGCAGACACCTCTCCGGGAAAAGATCGACGGCGCTTTGGATTGGGCCAAGGCGGAGTATGACGCGCGCGGCGTGATCGCCTTCGATCGGGAGGACGCGAAGGCTCGTGAGGACGCCATCGCAAAAACCGTTGAGCTGAGTCTTGGCCTGCTCAAGGAGAATCGGGCGCGATGCCTGGAACTGGGGATCTTTCCGGAAGACACCGACGTTCCGCTCGAGCTGCTTGGCGTACTGTGGCAAACCGACGCAGGGACGACGAATAGGCTCGCACAGCGCATGCACGACCTGGCTTTAATCAAGCTGGACCGGTCGCGGAAGCCCGGCGCGAGTGCCTCCAGCGGATCTATCCGGCTGCATGACGCCATGCGCAGCTACTTTCTTAGCCAGCTTTCGGAGCCTTGGCTTCTGGACGCAAAGCTGGCGGATACCTGGACAGATCCCAAGCGGATCGGAGGCGACTACGCGCTTCAGCATGTCGCATATCACCTGGCGGAAGCCATGGCCGATCCTTCTCAAATCGTCAAGCGGGGGCAGCAACTTCTGGAACTTCTCACGAACCCCCGATATCGCGAGTATCAGGAGCGGCACGGCGATCCAGCGGCCCTCAATCGCCAGATCGAATTAGCGCTTGAACGGGCGTCGGCGGCCGTTGGACCCGACTTGGCGGCTTTGGTCGCGGCTTTGGCCGTACTTCATCAGTCCTACGCTGAAGCGGAGCGCGATCCGCAGGCCATCTTCGAAGCCGCCGCCGCCGGAAGAGTTCGGGAAGCGGTCGAGCGCTTGGAGCTCTTCGATGCCGAACCGGAATGGAATACACTTACAAGGCTGCTGGTGGCCGGGATCGCAGCGTCTGCGAATCCTGCGGAAGCGAAATCGTTGGCTGACGAGGCAGCCGGGTCTTGCAATCGGCCGGAGTTGAGCGATCTGCTGGGCTGGGTCCAAATGGCGCCGGGCGCCATCCCCGCATACGCGCCGCCCAGGTTCGCGCAAATCCAAGGCTATTTCTCTGGGATTCCCGATTTGTATTCCTACGTGGCCGCGATTTTGCAGCGGGCCGGTGGAGCTCAGACACCTCAAGGGTTTGAACCTATCGACTATAGCCTCCACGCGTCCGGAATAACTCGGGACGCCTCCGCTTTCATCGCCGAGCAAGATGGCCCGGTGCTCGTGGTCTTCGCTCAATCCGATCCGTTCTCCAACACGCGATACCTGGAAGAATACATCGATGTCCACGCCGCGAACCGGTATCGTTATTATCGCAACCGGTCTTTGTGGGCCTTGCTGAAATTCGTTCTGGTATACCCCGACGGGATGTGGGTGCGGGACATCGTGCGAAGGATTGTCGCCGCGGCCCTCACCGTGACCCATGTCGATTACGAGGAGTTCCTTCCTTTGGCTGTGCTGGGATTGCGGGCCCGTTTCGGAGATCAATCCGCCGCGGACGAACTCGAGAGGCTTAAGTATCGGCTGTTCACGGAGGCTCCCACTCTCGGACCTGCCGCTACCGCTGGCCCCTCAGGCAGCGCCCCGAACGACTCCTGGGCCCATTACCAGCGTCGGGCGTGTGCGCTCGCCGAGGTGTATGCTTTAGCCCTCGACCGGCCAGCCGACGCAACGGCCCTACTACACTTGGCGCGGCAGATGCCGAAGGGCTTCGCAGGTTTTCGCGCTTTCTCCGCGCTTACGGCCGCCGAGAGCGCGGAGTTGGCGTCGCCCGGCGACCGGCAAGCGGTCGAGGCGGCGCTCGAATCCGCGCGCGCGGCCTCGCATCGCATACAGGATTACCCATTTTGTCTCCGCACCACCGCGATGGTGAACGCCATGCGGTCGCGGTGGTGGAGCCGGGCCATCGATCTGGAGCCGACGTTGGATCGTTTTTGTGAGGATCCGCTTGGGGAAGATTTCTGCGCAATCCATCGCGTGGACGAAGGTTTCTCTTTCCGGAACAGCGACGCTCTGTTTCAGTCGCTGCCAATCCCGCCCGAGGTGCTGGAAGCGCGGACTCTCAGGGAAATTGCCGGCGCTTATTGGCGCGACCCGGAAACACTGGTCCGCGTGAATCCTGGGTTGGACCTCGACCGGAAGCTGAGTCGGCAAAACAACGATGAGGTAAATATTCCGGAGCCGGATTTCGTCCCGCTCCTCGCCGCGCGATTCGCCGCCTCGGCGCTTTCTCATCCTGGGCTAACGGATGAGCAGCGCAGCAGCCTGATTCAGCGTCTCGTGCCTCTGGCGATGGCGAACAGGACTACGCTTGATACCGTACTGGCGCGGCTTCTGCTCTCAGCCAGGAACACGGCGCATCAAATACCAGACTTGCTCCGTTCACTGGAACTTCCCAGCGTATCCGAAGTTGCAAATGCGTCGGAGCGACTTGTATCGTAAGGCGATTCATGAGCTAATAGATCTCGGTTACCATCACAGGGGAGGCAATCTTGGGCGAACACAGATTCTCTTCAAAATGGGCGAACGTTTTTACCAGCGTCGTCCGATTGTCGGTTTTCCTGGCACCGAATTTCGCCGGTGCTCAAAGCGAGTGGCTGACGTGGGGGCACGATCAGCAACGCACTGGCTGGAACTCTTCGGAGAGCCTGCTGACGAAAGAAAATGTGTCCCGGCTCGAACTGAAGTGGAAAACTCAATTGCCTACGGCTGCCAGGGAGGAAGTCCTGTCGACGCTGACAGCTCCTTTGGTCGCTAACGTGAACGGGCCGCGGGGGCAGGTGACCCGCGTGTTCGTGGCGGGCAGCGATAATTCCGTTTACGCCATCGACGCGGGGACGGGGGAAATCGTTTGGCAGCGGCGATTCACCAACACGTTAACCGCGCCTACACCGCCCGATTACAGGTGCCCCAACACGCAGAACGCGACCCCAGTGATCGACAAAGCGGCGGGGACCATTTACATCTCCATGAGCGATGGCAAGCTTCGCGGCTTGAATCTGCTAGATGGCGAAGATCGGATGCCTCCGGCGAGTTTCACAGCTCCTTTCGCGCGGAACTGGAGCCTGAATCTCATCGACGGAGTCGTTTATTCACCCACCGCCCGCGGGTGTGCCGATACACCCACGCGCTTTACAGCGCTGGATTTGAAGGATCCCGGAAGACGGACGTTGGATTTTTTCACAAGCGCCGGAGTCCCGCCCGACTCACGGAATCGGGAAGATCCATCAGGCGCCTGGGGCCGCGGTGGTCTGGTTCTTGGGCCGAAAGGTATTTACGCCCAGACGGCCGATGGCCCTTACGACCCGGCCTCCGGCCAATTCGGCGAAACGGTGGTTGCGGTCAGTCTCAAAACCTTGCGGTTGGCGGACTCGTACACTCCGGCGAACTGGGAGTATCTGAATCGAAAAGATCTAGACATGGGTTCGGTCAGTCCGGTTATATTTCCGTTCGAGAAATGGACCCTATTGGCCTCGGTGGGTAAAGAATCGGCAATTGCGCTCCTGGACGCCAACAACCTGGGGGGCGCAGACCACCACACGCCGCTGTACCTGTCTCCCCGCTGGGGCAACGGTGAGGAAATGCTCCACGATCGGGGAGTGTGGGGATCGATGGCGACCTGGCAGGATGACCAGGGACAACGATGGTTGTTTATGCCCATGCAGGGGCCGCCGGCCAAAGGCGCCCAGAAGTTCCGTACCAGCTATGGAGATGCGCAGCGGGGCAGCATCATGGCCTTTCAAGTTCTCACTGACCGGGATAGCGGTAAGCCAAGGCTTGATCCGGTCTGGATCTCCCGCGACATGCACGCACCGGATCCTCCCGTGGTGGCGAATGGCGTAATATATGCCTTCCAAACCGGGAAAAATGCCACCGAGACTCGCTCAGGCGGGAAACAGCCCGGCACTAACGGCGTTTTATACGCGTTGGATGCCGAAACCGGACTGCAATTATATTCGAGTGAAAAGCTGATCGATAGCTTTACTCATTTCAGCGAACCCGTGGTCGCAGCCGGCAAAATCTACGTCTCTACGTGGGATGGAAAAGTCTACGCTTTTGGGCTGAACTCTCGCTGACTCCGCGCACAACGCAGCCCGGCGCGGCGGGGAGTCAGGGATTCGAGTGACCGCTCGGTCCCGCGCCGGGCGCTCTGCGCTGACGCGCGCCGCCGGAACTGACCGCGCAGTCCTGGTTCTAGTCGTCGAGGATCTTGACCGGCTCGGAATCCTCGTCGCCCCTGGTGAAAGGCCGCGATTCCTGCTCCGCGTCGATAGGGCTCGGCTTCGGCCGGAGGTCAGGCGGCCTTGGTGACGACAACCGGAGCACGGCCCGCGCGCGAGCAACCAACTCCCTAAGTGGAAGGGGTTTGTTGACGCAATCGTCAGCGCCCGCCTCTAGCGCCCGCACTCGGTCCTCCTCGGCGTCGGCGTCCGCGAGCATGATGATCTTGACGCTGGGAGAGATCTCACGAATGCGCCGGCATGCATTCAGGCTATTGGGCCGCAGCAGGTCCATATCCAGCAACACCAGATCGAACTGCTTTCGGCCAAACAAACGCATCGCCTCCGTGCCGGTTAGAGCCCCAAAGACCGCGAAGCCGCTGGCGGCCAACGTGGCGGCCACCGCTGGATCGTCGGCTAGCACAAGGGCGACGAATTGTGGAGGCGAGTCCACGGAGGCTCCCGGGACTGAGCGTAGCGCGACTTAAGGCGGAAAGCAAGCAATCTTCCTGCAATAGAGTGCGCCTAGAAACCCCGTTCCGGCGGCGGTCATTTTCCGAGCCGGTGAAGCCACGGTGCGTGAACCATCGGTTTTAATGTTTGGTGGAATCCGGGCGGCGGCTCGCCTCGAACAAAAACCACGCGCGCCTTTCGGTTTCGTCGATCCAAACCTCGATCAGACTCGCTGTCGCCACGTCCCGCCCGTCTTCGCAAACGTTGTGCGCTTCTCGCAGCCGTGCGACAAGAGTCTTGTTGTCCTCCATGAGCTCCTCCAGCATGTCCTCCGGCTCCACGTACTCTGCGTCGTTGTCGAGTACGCGTTGGTTGCGAGCAATGTGGCCGATCGACCGGATCGTGGTCTCACCGATCTTGCGGACCCGTTCGGCGATCCCATCGGTCATTGCGAATAGCTGATCGGCATGCTCGTCGAACAGCAGATGATAATCGCGGAAATGCGGACCGCTCATGTGCCAATGGAAGTTTTTGGTCTTGATGTATAGCGCAAAGACATCCGCCAAAATCCCGTTCATGGCTCCAGCGATGTCCTTCGCGGCCTGGTGGTCCAAGTCCGTCGGGGTAAACAGTGGACGGGCCTGGCCGTCCGAGGTCAGTGTGGAAGACTTTTTCATAATGGGCTCCTTGAGGGACATGTTTATCGTTCAACCTTTCGATGCAGCCGGTCTGCCGGACGTGTCAAGAATCCGACCTTTCTTTAGATTCAGAACCCCAGTTCCGCGTTTCGGCGTCGATTCCACACATGGCCAGCGTCCTTGGGCGAAAGGCGATCGCGCAGAATTGCAAGACTGAGCCTCATCTTGTTTTGTGTCGTCTCGTAGTTTCGAATCCACAATCCAATCCGCCCCGCCGCGCTCTGGTCGGCCATCGAGTAGAAGAGGGCGCCGCGAGTAGAATCTACTCAAACCTGGACTCGCATCCCCGCCGCAAATCGCTGATCCGTAAGACGCGTGGAAGACGGAACCGAAGCTGCAATGTAGTGTTTCAGCGCACAGTACCCGGAGCGGGTGCCTATACCGCCCTGGACAAAGCCCTCCATCAAGGAAGGCAAAGACAGATGTCGAAACAGTTCCGATTTTTGCATCTGGGTATAGTTTCAAAAATGCGACGAACGCAGCCCTGACTGGACAGCTCGAAGCGGTTTTGAACAGCGGAAAAGATTGGTTCCGGTATGCCTCTAACTGCTGGCTCATCTATACAGCGCGCGATCCGCAGGAATGGCATGAGCGCCTCAAACAGCTAGCTTGGATTATGGAACAGACTTTCCTCATCTGTGCGGTTGACTTAACCGAGAGAGCCGGCTGCCTTCCTAAGCCTGCTTGGGATTGGATTGAAAGCCACAACTGACGTACCGCCGCCCTAATGGGCTGCGGTAAGCATTTTCGAAGCCGCGTCAGCGACGCGGTCGAACTGCTCCGGCCCGATATCGGAGATGTCGGCGACCACGGAACGATTCACTGTGACCACGAACGTATTCGCGGCAGTTGGGTTAAGGTTGTAAACCTTTCCCGCAGGGTCCTTCGGTCCCTTCGTAAAGTACGTCAGGGGGATCTCGATATGGGCCGAACGGTTCAAATCCTCCAGCCATTTCTTGGAGCTCTCGCCGGCAACAATCATTGCAACGGCTTTAAAGTTGCGCGACTTGTATTTCAGATATAGATCGTTGAGCTGGACGATCTGCTTGGCGGTGGCTTCCGAAGCGTCGCGGAAGAACGCAAGAACGTTCGGCGCTTTGTCGAATTCGCAGACGTAACAGGTGCGTGTCCCTTTGTAAGATCCTGTCACGTCCGAAACGGGAATCGATTGCGTGGTTGCGCCGATGGGCGGACCGGAAGCGATCTCGGCCCCAATGGCGGCGCCCACGAGAAGCGAGCCGACGACTGCGGTTTTCAAGAAGAAATCGATTCTCATCGTTTTGCCGCCTTCTCCTCGTCTTCTTTGCTGATCGTTTTATACTTCAGATCGACCCACTTGAACCAACCACCCTTGAGCACTTTCACATTTCGATAGCCCAGAAGGCTGAGCTGCCGAGCCATGTCCGTGGAATCTTCATGGTCCTTGCAGGCGCAGTACACCACAATTGTTTTCTCGCGGGGCAAAGGCACCGGCGCTCGAAGGTCCTTCGTGTACGGAAGATTTACTGCGCCGGGAATATGTTCATCCTCCCAGATCGGGGGCGCGGCCGTATCCACAATCACGATGTCCGGCGAATGCTCCTCGAGATGCTTCTTCAACTCCTCGGGCGGCATAAAGTCCGGGACGTAAACGTAATTTTCGACACATTCGCCGTCGATGAAAGCGCCCTTGCATTCCTGAGCGAACGCCGAGGCGGGGGCGAGCAGCGCGAGCGCCAGCCCGCTGAACAGATAAAGCTTCATGCAACCACCTCCAGGATCGATTTTAGAACATCGCATTTTAGAACATCACAAGAGGCCGGCGATTTCGCGCTCGACCTGTTCCCTAGGCGTTAGACCGTCGTGCTGGGCGCAGATCCGGCCGTCGCGAGCGATGACAAAGGACGTGGGCAGCGGTAGCGGCCCGAAAGCCGGCTGAAGATCCTCGCGCCCGGCGCCCATCAGAACCGGATAGGTCATCTTCAGTTGTTTGGAGAATCGCTTCACGTCCCTGGCGGAGTCGTCCATCGAAACGCCAATGACAACCAAGCCTCGCGATCTATAAGTGTTGTACAGCTCAATAAACCCGGGGATCTCCTTCCTGCAAGGAGGGCACCAGGTGGCCCAGAAGTCCAACAGAACCACCTTGCCTTTGGTATCGGACAGAGCAAAGGGCTTGCCCCGGAGATCCTTGAACGTCAAATTCAGATTCGCGATCTTCGCGTCCGCGGGGCACACTTCTTCCCTCAACGGCGTCGCCGCCAGGGCCAGCGACAATGCCAAGCCGGAAACGAGTGCGCGTCGTGCGCGCCGCTTACCTCCAATCATCGATCTTTACGCTTTTCCGGTACGAGCATTCGTTTACGCTCCATCGGATGTTGCCGCTTCCTCCCACCACCACCACCTCAACGTTATTGAGATACGGGATGGGCGCATCGTCGCCGGCTTTCAGCCACGACGCGTACGGCTCCTGTCCCGCGCGAGCCGGTCCCAGTTTATAATTGATAACCTCCTGATCGAGCCAATAATGATCCTTCGGCATCGTCACGTTCTCTTTCACCCAGTTGATCAGCTTTTCCTTGGTGTCGAAACCGAATCGGAGCAAGGGGGGCGTGACTGCGGGGTCGATCAGCAGAAGCTTTCCGCCGCGCTGAGGAGAACCAAGACCCCCGACGATCCGTTTCAGCGCCCACTGCCAATCTTCGTCTTGAAGGACCATCATGGTGTTTTGGCTTTGGCATCCGTCAAACGTGCTGACCACGTTTTCATCCGGCTGAAACCCCTTCTGCACATTGAGCGGTTTCCAACCCGGCGGGAGGCCTGCGACATTTTCCGCGAACACGGCTGGAACGTCGGCCATGGGATTCCCCTGAACGCCCTCGTATGTATGACCAGGCACGGACCCGCCGGTCGCGTTCATCGACAATAAGCTCCATGCGCGCCCGATCAGCGCGCCGGAATTATTGTAGAGTCCCAGGGCGCCGGTGCTGGAGTTCAATTGGAGCTCGTTCACGATCTTGCCGTTGAAAACGGCCATCGCGGCCATCGACGAGGTGGAACTCGAATGCGCCTCCGTCTGCGATGCGGCAAGCGCGAGAATCGCGGGGAAATGCTCGGGCTTGGCGCCCGCCATTACGGCGTTGATGGCCGCGGTCTCCACGGTGTACTCCCACGCTTCCCTCTCTCCGGTCACTCGCATCCGTCCGACGACTTCATCCGGCTTGTGGTGCGTTGCCTTCAGCATTGCCGCGACCCGCTCCTGGGTCGGCATGATGATGGGGAGCTGATCGGTCCAGAAACGGTCGTCAAAGTACTTTTGGATATTGTCCACCGTATCCGGCCCGATGAATCGTTTTTTCTCCCGCTTGACAACGCCCGTCTTTTTCTCCTCGTCATTCAAGGGCCGTGTGAGATCCTCCACGATCTCCTGCATAAAAGGCTTCTTGGTGACGGGATCGTTTCCGGCGATGTAAGCGGCTAGCTCCTTCGGCGTCTTGCCTCCCACGGGAGTGGGCGTGAAGACCAGCCGCAGGGCCGGCATGCCTTCTTCGAACGCTTTATCGTGAACCAGATCCACCAACGCGTCAATAATGACTCCCACGGCGGGAATCCCATAATTTGCCTCAACGTTCGCAACATGGCCGACGACCGCCGGCGCGCATGTGCTTCAATGCCCGATGGCCATGATCATCAGGCCATCGACGGACTTGATCTCCTTCCACAGGGCCGGGTCGTCGGCAGAGTACGCGCCTTTCTTCGCCCGGAATATTGTTTTGACCTCGGGCATGTGCGCGGTCATCCATTGCTGCATCTGGAGCAAGAACTTGTCGCCGCCGTCGAAAGTCTCGTCCACCAGATAGATGGTCTTCCCGGTGAGACTCACGGGGCGCGGCGCCATGGATTTGCGCTCAATCGGCGGAGGATTGCCGGTGGGATTCAACACCGTATACAAGGGCTCGTCGGCTGCGGCGGCCGTTCCGGCGCAAGCCATGGCAATACCGAAAAGAGTAAATCCCTGGATAGTGCGGGGGAAACCGCGCGAGTGTTTGACTGGCAACATTCCATCTCTCCTTCCCCTGAATTCTACAAGCCCGTCCTGCGCGATGCAACCATGGGGGACAAGAGGGACAAGAGGCTGCCCGTCATGTGGCCGAGTTCCACCATGCCAAGCCTGGACGCAGATGCGGCGTTTGGCGTGCCGCGCCGCCCTCCTGGTTCTGTGATTTCAGATCTCCTTTGCTGGAACTCGGACTTCGTGTATAGCCTCGTCGATTCTCACGGGAAACTTAATCGTTCCGATGGTGCCGTGACGCTTCAATAAGCCATCTACGTTTTCGGAAGGACGAGGCGCAAGCCCGACATAGCAATTAAACGTAAAGTCTGGTTTTAGTCTTATATAACAGAACTCGCAGTTGCTCGAAGTCCCATCTGCCTTGTTCTGTGTCACCCATTGCCCCTGCGACAGGCTTGCATTCCACGAGCCTTTGGATTTTTCGACAAGCACCCGAGAACCTGGTGGATCGTCTTGCGGCTGGACAACGGACGATTCCCAACGCGGGGCCCAAACATAAATCACCTCTCCCGTAATGTTTTGCAGATTCACCCGGAGCTTGTTCTTGAAGTGGATTTCTTCGCTCGTAGATGGGCAGTCCGCCCTAAGGCTCTGGATCTTAAAGACGCTGCTCCATGCAGGTGATAGTGTGCGTTGGGGATTCGGTGACGGGAGTTCCGCTGGCGGTTGCTGGCGCTCTGCCGCTACCTCTAGTTGTTTCCGCATTTCTGCGTTCTCGACACGCAATGACCTAGCCTGCACGGCGCCGCGCACATTGAGGAATATCGCGATCGCGATTAGGAGAAAAATACAGAGCCAGACGAGCGCTCCCATAACTGGCGTCATATAGTCTGGTCCCCCTGTGCGTGCGATCTCTTTGAGTTGAACCCAAAGTTCAAACCCAGTGAAAGCAAGCGCAAGAACGCCGAACAGGACGCCAACCAGAAGCGATTGCCAGTCCTTGAGAAACGGCACGAATCTATCCCTCGGTAATACCCCGTAGGAGATGCGCAGCAGGCGGGCCGCTTGGGCCCGCCCCACCACAACTCATTGTGGTGTCCGTGTGCGCTTTTTGTCCAATACATAATTCACTGTCGACGGCCTCTTATGACGTGCGGGCGGCGCGGGCGAGGCGGCTGCGGCGCTCAATTTGACGCTCGATGGCGGGCCTAGAAAAAACGAAACATCTATGACCGGGGCCGTGCACCCCCGACGATGAAAATATGCGAGATAATGCAGGCGTGTGAGGGGAGCGGTCGGCTTGGGTAATGGCGTTAGCCCGTAAACGAAACTGACTGGATCCGCGTGCAGGAATCCCCGATTGGTGCGTTAGGCCCGAGTGAGAAGATCTTGGCATAGGCGCGGA
>DATDGT010000093.1:0-7329 GCA_036521975.1 Bryobacteraceae bacterium | reverse complement strand
CGATAGAGCCATTGTTCGGAATCAGTTGGGAAACAAAGAAGGGGAGTCAGCGGGAGGCGATCAACACTTGAGCACTAGCGGCCGCGATCGGCCTTAGCCGTGCGGCATGGAAACGGCGAAGTGCGTGCATAATTTAGGTTTCACGCTACGGCAACTTACGAGCGGCAGAAGTAATAGAAGCTCGTCTGTAGCGACACCGTTCGTTGCATGGGACGACCAGGCCGCTTCAACCTCATGCCAGCCTCCTGAGTCGTCGCAACCCGGAAGGGATCTGTATGTCTGTGTGGTTATACCGTACATCTGCCCACGACCGCCTCGCCGCAGCTCCGAGCGAGTCACTCGGAGAAAGCTTTGAGCCATCGCTTACACAGGACCACTGGCTGAGGGCGGTCCTTCCATCCAAGAACCCGGACCACTCTCGTTTAACGCCCTCCCCGCAACGCAATTTGAGGATCCTGCCCACGTTCGACCAGCAGTTCGAGCGCGCGCGTTGCGGTTTCATGGTCGGGATGGCGGACCTGCAAAGTGCGCAGAAGCGTACTGGTGTCGATGAGCAAGCGCGGCCTACGCCGGATCGGGGTAGATGCTCTCGCGGCTCATCGCGGCGTCGGAGAGAACCGGAAGAGCCGGATCGTGGCCATCAGCCCAGGCCCGAAACTGCCGCGCCCACTCCTTGGGGTTGCTGCGCTGCAAATGGGCAATGGACGGCTCGAGGGGCTTCTCCTCGCTCGCTTCGAGCACCGCCAACTTCTTAAGCCAGTCCTCAAGTGTGACGCCGGCTGCGGCGGCTTGCGCCCTCAGCGCCGCAGCTTGATCGTCGGGAAGCTCAATGACCGTCATCGGAGGCTCCTTTTCTCATAGTACCAGCGGGCCATCTCAGCGGTCTCGGACGGATTGTCACGGATCGGATAGTTTGCCTTGGCTTTCCGCCCACTTGCCCGGCTGCTATTTCTGAAGTGTGGGCAGAGTTCGCCATCTCGCATCTGATGAAGCGTTTTCGGAAGAGGCGAGTTATCAGCCCTTCTGTAGCAGTTCCCAAGAAAGCCATCGGGGTTCTCCTCGCACCATCGGATGAAACCATCACCATCGTCCAGAAACAGCCAAACGCTTTTAGTAAGTTCTTTTGGCATTGCGTGCAGTGCAAGGTTTGGGTCTCCCGACCGCTCAGCAAGCTCCACTCGCGTAAGGCCCGCACTACGCCGGGTCTCCCCCCCGAAGGACCCTCAGAAAGACCTCATATCGGGCTGAGTGGATGGATTTTTCCATTGCCTTCCGTCTGAACGCAACGGGATTAGAGTACTAAGCCAAGATGGAATAGTCCAAAAAGACTATAATCGAAAACATCGATTGGGCCGATCTGGAATCCTGGGACGCCCGGCTGAGCGTCCAGGAAAGGACGTGTCTATGTTTCTCTCTTGCTTTCTCGTAACCGCTCTTCTCGCAGCGGCTCAATCCCAATCCGGTCGGACATCGAATACGAACAGCATTAAGGTCAATCCGCAAGAGGGCCTCAAGTACGTTTGGATTCCTGCTTTTATTCCTGCTGGCAAATTCATGATGGGCTGTTCGCCAGGAGATGAGTGCCCCAACGACGAGAAAGCCCATCGGGTCGCCATCACCAAGGGCTTTTGGTTCGGCCAAACCCCAGTGACGCAACGAGCTTATGAACGAGTCATGCAGGAGGGTTTACACAGAGTTGCGAGGCAGAGCGGATTTAAGGGTGCAAATCTGCCAGTCGACTCCGTCAATTGGGTTGAGGCGCGGTCATACTGCTACGCCATCGCCGGATGCTTGCCCACAGAAGCGGAGTGGGAATATGCGGCACGGGCTGGCTCAACTGGGATGCGCTACGGCGACCCGGACAAGATCGCGTGGTACGAGGGTAATAGCGACGACAGGACGCACGAAGTAGGACAGAAACAGCCCAACGCCTTCCGACTGTACGACATGCTTGGAAACGTTCGGGAATGGGTCGCAGACTGGTACGGCCCCTATCGCCAGGGCGCGCAGATCGATCCCTACGGAGACGCCAGGGACCCATTTCCAGTGGTGCGCGGTGCTCCGTGGTATCAGGGTGACTTCGCCGTTCGGGTCTCCAAACGTGACTTCCTCTGGCTAGATAACTGGACGTTTAATTTGGGAATCGGAGATCCAGACTGGGACTGGATTTGGGTTTCGATGCGTCCGACCCTGATGAATGCATTAAATGACTCGGCATCGGTTTTCACTGGAAACGTCCCCGGATGAGGGAATCACTGAGGTCCCTCGCTCCGTTGGGCGTAGTGTCTACTGACATCTCGGGGTACGCCTGCAAAATGTTCACTCTTGTGATATGGACCATCGGGTTATGCAAAATTTTGTTCATTGCCGCGTTAAACATCGGTTTGATTCGCGCTGCCTTCGAAAAGCACGCGTTTCCAGGGGTTCCGTCCGTTGAGCTGTCGCTGGTGTTTTGGAAGCCAACACCATCCACTCAAAGCGATGAAATCGAACGCATCCGCCCAGCCTTATGAGGCCCTCACATCTTTCCCTTTTGCCGTTGTTTACGTTTCTATTGTCGGCATGTTCTGAAACGGAACTGTCGAAGCATGACAGTCCTTCTTCGGCCCCCGGACTCTATCCAATCGAGGTCGGCGGGAAGTGCGGCTTTATAAACATAGACGGCCAACCCGTGATCGGTCCGCAGTTTGATGAGGAGCGCGGGTTCTCCGAGCATCTTGCCGCTGTTGAGATAAGCCGGAAATGGGGTTTCATCGATACCTCCGGGCGTTTCGCTGTGGACCCGGTTTTCGATTATCTTGACGATTTGAACGATGGCGTCGCACAGGCCCAGATAGGCGGTACCTGGATCGACATCGACAGAACTGGACGAATCTTGTTGCCCCTTCCATTTGATCGACACGCCGATTTCATGGAAGGTTTTGCATGGGTTAGCTCAGGTGGACGAAGCGGTTTTATCGACAAAATGGGACGAATCGCGATACCCCTCCAGTTTGAGGATGTTGACTTCGGTTTTCGTGAGGGGTTGGCAGCCGTGCGGCTAGGCGAAAAGTGGGGCTACATCGATAAGAGCGGACGGTATGTCATCAATCCGCAGTTCGATTGGACCGGGGGCTTCTCTGAAGGACTCGCGGCCATTCTGATGCGGGGCGAATTTGGCTACATTGACAGGGCTGGAGAAATGGTAATCAAGCCCCAGTTTGAAGACGCTGGCAATTTCGGCGAGGGACTCGCGGCTGTGGAATTTGGTAAGAAGTGGGGCTACATCGATAAAAGGGGCCGCTATATTATTAATCCGCAATTCGATGACAGCGCGGATTTCTATGAGGGGCTTGCAGGCGTGAAGTTGGGCGGGAAATGGGGGTTCATAGATGAGTCGGGTCGCACTGCCATCGCCCCGCAGTTCCACGGCCACGACTTTCGGCTGCGCGATTTGCGCGTTTTCGGAAGGGGGTCTTACGGCGAAGAATTCAGCTTCTATGGAGGTATTGCGAGAGTCCCTCTGCCAGGTAACAGCTACGGCGGCTACATCAACAAGAGCGGGAAATTTATTTGGAAGCCATAAGAGAGATTGGACCAGAAAAGATCCTATCATAGTTCCTCAAGAATCTCGCCCCAGGCGGGCATTCGCGGAAATTATATCAGCGGGGTTGCGGTGTCGGTGGCTACACCGAACCGTTCGATTGTCGGAATCTGAGGTTCGCCCAAAGACGCGAGCCTGAACCATTCCTGCCGCGAAAGCTCCATGACGGCATTCAGTTCAGTCCCGGCTGACTCGCAGCACGTCTCACAAGATCGGCAAGTTGCTCCTGCCGGTCCGGCGCCGAATCGATGTTTGATTTCGCCTCCATTTTTCCCTCCTTCCTTCCCCCCCGCCGGTTCCAGTCTACTCTCATCTTCGAAGGGATTGGTGCAACATGGGTGGAAATCCCTCTAAAGCGGTAGCAAATCCGGTCTTGCGGTGAACTTCTGGTTTCTCTTCGGCATCCCACGGCGGGCTCACGTCCCGCTCGGGCTCGAGATGCCCAGGCCCCATATTGTGGAGCTCCCGCCGGGCGGCCGCCCGCGAAGCCAAGGCCAAAAGTGCGCAATTTTCGAAGAACCCCGCGCCGCGCAGGAACCCCTGGGGCGCACTCGACGCCCCTGGACCGCCCCCCGCGTTCACCCCAGCCACCCATACCGCGACCCCCGCACCGGCGGCGGCCTCCAGTAAGTCGGCTCTGCAACCACCGGCTCCGCCGCCACACTACAAGCGAAAGTCAGCGCCAGAGCGTCCGCATCGTCCGGACTGGCGACGCCGCGCTTCGCCATTTCGGCCTTGGATTCAATCACCAGCTTGCCCCCCGTGTTGATGTGATACCCCGGAGCCGCAAGTTGACCGGCCAAGCCCTCTTCGTCCGGGATCGCCCCTTTCCCCAACCACTCTTTCAGGCGAAACCACATGTACGCCCGCATGTTGGCCTGGTGCCGGTCCCGCGAGGGGCCCCCGAACGAAATCTCATGGACGTTGTGGAACCCCAACGTGTGCAGCCGCTCCACCACGGGCGCGCCAAAAGCGCTATCCACAAACAGCGCCGCCACGGGCAAGCGCACAGCGAATGCGTTGTGCGCGTTAGAGCAAGTCCCTCTCACCCCTCTCCTCAACACCTCGGCGGCGCGCCCCACCAGCACACTCCGATCCCGCCCCGCTTCTCCGGTGATGCGGATCGCGGGATAAGAGCGCGCATCGAAGCCCCGCCGGAACCGAATCACATTCCAGGCCGCGCCCCCGCCGGAAACGTCGAAACCCGCCACCAGCGGCTCATCCTCCAGCACTTCCACCGCGCGCTTTCGAGCATTTTGAATGCGCTCGAAATCGATGAACTGTAGCTCGTCGGCGTGCGGCGGAAGCCCCAGCACGCGCACCCGGAACCAGTCCGAGTCCACCCCGTAGTCGCGCTCCCACTCCGCAATCAGTTCCTTGTTGGTGAAGCGCGAACTGCGCGAGTCCCACCGCCGGCCATTCCAGCGGTCCGCACGATCGCCGAAGCAGATCTGATAAAACTCGCCGCTTCTCCGCTCCGGCTGCCCCCACGCGAACATCATCGGCTCGCCATCGGTCAATCCCCCGTAGGCCACCTTGTAAATGCTGTCGGGCACCACCGAGGCCTCATCGAAGACGTAATACGACGTGCTGGTGGCGGCGTGCTGGCCCGCGAAACTCTGCGCGTTCTCCTCCTTGCAGGTCTGCGCCACCACCTTCCAGTTCTCGGGACTCTCGTCGCCGCGGCAGAGTTCCTTCCGGATATAGATGCCGCCGCTTTGCACTTCCCACCAGTCGGCGGTGATGCACAGTTTGGTCATTTTACGCAGAGCGGCCCAGGTGCGCTCTTCAAGCTGAGTGGCAGTGCCCGCCGTCACCGTTCCGATGGACCATGGCCGGGTGCTCATGATCCAGTTGATGATCCAGGCGCCCAGCACACTCTTCCCCGTCCCATGCCCGCTGGAGGCCGCCATCCGGACGGGCATCACCGGGTGCCGGCCATCGAAGTTGCGCTGGCGAACTTCATCTCCCAGCGATGCCAAAAACTCCCGCTGATTGGCATCCGGACCCGTAGCGCCGAACAACTCGCCCTGGCCCCAGGGATAGCAATACTGCACGAAGCCCAACGGATCGTTGCGAAACTTCGCCACTTCGCGCGCCAGATCGCACACCTCACTGCGCCCCACCGTCACCCTCCCTCTGCCGCTCCCGCAGCACATCGGCCAGGCTGATCTCCATCGGCCCGCCCGCCGGGCCGCTGTGCTCGGTGGCAACTCTGTCTTTGTAGCCCAGAAGGTTCTTGGCGAGAAAGATGGTCGCGCCCAGATTGCCGTTATTGGCTAAGCGGAAAAGCTGCCGGCGTACCGACATGCGCCCCTTGGCGCGACCGCGCTCTATCGCCTCCCGGAAGCCCTGTACCGCGCGCCGCCGCTCGATGGTGCGGACGCTCACCCGAAAGTAGGCGGCGATCTCTTCGTCGGTGCATTGCATAGCACACAACTTTTCCAGCTCCTCCAGGTTGATTCGCGATTTAGGCCGCGCCATCGATACCCCCTTCTGGTGGAGCAGGCTTCAGCCTGCAACCTGGGCTTCAGCCCAGGTCCGCCCGTCCCCTCCAACGTAGCTTGCTTGCCCGTCAATACCTGCCACCGCCGAACGATCACATCCACGCACCTGGGATCGAGCTCCATTCCACAGCAAACGCGTTTCGTCAATTCCGCGGCAACCAGCGTGGTGCCGCCGCCTGGAAACGGGTCGTACACCAACTCGCCGCGCCGCAGATGATTCAGAATCGGTCTCCGCATCAACTCCACCGGCGGCGAGGTCCGCGCGAGCAGCTCTTGATCAAAATCCGCCCACGTCACCGAGCGATTCACCAGCAGGCGAAAAGCCTTGACCTGCGCTGCCGTCCACTCATCGCACAGAATGACGGAAATCTCCTTCAGTCCCAGCGAGCGCGCGGCTTTCAGCCGCGGATGGCCGTCGATCAGTTCCCCGTTGCTGCGGACCAGGCAGGGAATCTTGAACCCGAACTCAAGGATCGAAGCGCACATGCGATCCACAACGGCATCGTTCTTTCCGAGGATTGCGCGAGTATTCCACGATCCGGCTCAGTGGCCGGATCTCGATTCGTTGTTCCAGTGGTCCAGGCGACATACCAAACCTTACCCGAATACGGTACACAGCGCAAGGAAAATCTGGGCCGCCACCGGGTTTTCCGGTCGCGCGACGGGGAGGCCCGGGGTGGTTGCCGGAGTCGCGACCGGCGAACGGCACGGGATCGGGTGGCGCAGACCGCTGCGAAGTTGATCCTGGAACCGGTCTGGGAAGCGGATCTGGAGCCGAATGCCTACGGGTACCGGCCGGGGCGAAGCGCGCAAGATGCGGTCGAGAAAGTCCAAGAATTGCTGAAAGCCGGGTATGGGGATGTGGTCGACGCGGATTTGTCGAAATATTTTGACAGGCAACCGCAAGCTCGGCCACTTGATCGTAATCGAACTAATCCGGAAAACCGAAATTCGAACTGGAAAGGCGGCTGGAGACTTTGAGACAACAAGGGAATGGAAACCAATGCTGCGGACAAACCGGTCCCGCGCGAGATTCACTCCCTGTTGTCGGGTGAGCGAGTGATCCTGCGGGAAACCGAGCGCGCCGTGACTCCGTTCGGGGGAATCGCGGTGTTCATCTCTTTTCTGAGCAAGATCGGTTTTGTGGCGGCGATCCGGCAGCATATGCCGATCTGCTGGCGCTCGCCGAATCACATCGATCCCAGTTGGACCTTCACGGCTTTTCTGGTGAGCGTGCTG
>DATDGT010000092.1:0-7324 GCA_036521975.1 Bryobacteraceae bacterium | reverse complement strand
CCGAAGGCGGCCTCTTTCCACCGTAGCTACCTTCCAGCGCAAAATGGGCGGATCTGAGCGAGGAGGTCTATATTGATTTCGTGATAGCGAAGTGGCTGGGTTTCGCCAAGAATGTCATCTTGGTGGCGATCGGAGCGGCGGTCGTAGCGACGCCGATTGTGGTGGGAATCATAGACCCCCCTGTCATCCACGCCCAATCCGCGGCTGCGGCCCGAGTGCGGTTCGAGGTGGCGTCGATCAAGCGTAGTACCGACTGCGGCGACCGCGACAACATCTATGGAGCGCCGCTGAGCGGGTCCCCAGGAACGTTAACCCTAAATTGTGCCACCGTGGCGGGCCTCATCCTGGGAGCCTACAGCAGGTATGCAAATGGCCGTACGAGTTTCTCCTTGCCACTGCCGATTCTGGGAGGCCCATCATGGATCAATTCCGAACGTTACACAATCAACGCGAAATCCGCGGGTCAGGAGAACCGGGCAATCACGAATGGGCCGATGCTCCAGGCGCTTTTGGAAGACCGCTTCAAGCTGAAGCTGCATCGGGAAACCCGGCAGGTCCCGGTCTTCGCCCTGACTGCGACTAAAAGCGGAGCCAGGCTGAAGACGTTTCGGGAAGGAACATGCAGTCCCGTCGACTACGCGCAGAACCCGCCGCCTCTAGCGCCTGGCCAGCCGCCTTTCTGTCAAAACAGGATCCAAAGCAAGGGCGCAAACCTGAGGACGTACCACGAGCCGGGGGCAACCGTCGCGACCTTCTCTGAACTGTTGAGCGTCATACTCGGCCGCCCGGTTATCGATAAAACCGGGATCAAGGGGAGATTTGATTTCGATTTGGAGTTCGCGATCGATCAGAGCACTCCTGGGTTCGTTTCAGATACCCCAGACACCGATCCCAGGGCAGGCGCATCAATCTTCACAGCAGTCCAAGAACAGCTTGGACTGATGCTTAAACCGGCCAAAGGTGCTGGCGAGTTTCTAGTAATCGATTACGTTGAGAGGCCGTCAGAGAACTAGCACTAGCCAAGGCGAGGGACGCCTCGTGACGGTGGATCGGCGCTCGTCCCGCATGTCGCTCAGTTCTGAAATTCCTGACATCGCCAGAAGGCAAGAAGATTCTCTCCGAAGGCGGCCTCTTTCCACCGTAGACATTTGCAACATGCGGTATGCAAAACGGCGATGTAGTGCGTGGGCGGTCCGTGGAGCGCTAATGCTACGGCGGTGTTGCGGGTCCGCGCAGGTGGCGCGTGTCTTTTTCGTTCTCCTGACACACGTACTCGATTAACTCGTCATTGCTCAGGAGGCGATGGGCGGAGCGTACGGTGAACGGCCGCGTGTAGGCACCGGGATCGTCTATGGTGACCTCTTCGGTGAGCATGCCGAGGCTGGACCGCGTGTAGCGTTCGCTGGTGTGGAGGCGCTCGGTGTGGGGATGGCCTTCGTAATCGAACCAGGAGCGGTCGTTGAAGCCGACGGTGTCGATGATGAGCGTGTCCTTGTCCCAGCGGCCGGTGGAATGTCCGTACCAGGTCGGGTCGGGGTCGGGCGGATGGGGGCGGCCGTCCATGAAGATCTGGCGGTAGCTGTGGATGTTGCCTTCGAATAGAAAGAAGATGTGGGTTGGCGTTTGCAGGATTCGCCAGGGAAAGGGAGCAATGCGTGGCACGCCCGTGGGCAGGCAGTTCGCCTCCGGATCGTCCTTGGCTAGGCGGCCGGCTTTGATCTTCACTGCCTCGGGCGTTAGCGGCAGCGTCTCGCCTTTCGGCAAACCTAAGGAGAGGTCGTAGATGAGAGCGTTGTCGGCGGGACGCCAGACGCCGGAGAGATCGACGTGGCCGTCGGCGAGCCGGGGAGCGGGTCCTGTGGGCGCCGGCGGTAGAGGAATGATATTGGCGAAGGAGTTGGTATTGCCCGCCGCAGGCGCTTGCGCCACAACGTTGACGGATGCCAGTAGCAGGAAAGCTGTCACTGCGCGGCTTTTCCTGGCCAGCTCGTCCATGCGGAGGGGCCTCCTTTACTATTTCCCGACTAAGTGCCCGACGTCCTTCTCGTTTTCGTCGCAAACGTATTCGATCAGATCGGTGTCCGGATTGGCGTTCAGCAGCAGGTTCACAGTCCAGGGCTTGGTGTAGGCTTTGGGATCGTCGATGACCATTTGCAGATCGATGTGCCCGAAATCGCGGCGGTGGAATCGCTCGGTGAGATGAAGCGACTCCGTTCCCGGATGGCCATTGTTATCCAGCCAGTTGCCGTCAACGAACCCGGAGGATTCCACGACTAGCGTGTCGCCGTCCCAGTGGCCGATCGAATAGCCCATCCAGGTGGGGTTGGGATCCTTGGGCGGCTTGCGCCCGTCCATGTAAATTTGCCGGTAGCTGTGAAGAGCTTCGTAGAGAATCACGATCATCCCGTTCGTCGTATTCACGATCTTGAACGGGTACGGCACGACGTTCTCGCGCGGTACGCCCGACAGCACGCAGCGCGCCTGCGGATCTTCGCGGCTCATCGTGTCCCGTCGATGCTGGTACAACTGCGCTGCCCAGGGCTGAAAGGAAACTTCGCCGTTCTTGAGGTCCCTGGCGAGGTCGCCCGTGTAGCCGCCGCGCGTGACCCAGACTCCTGATAAGTCCGGGTGGCCGTCGGGCATCTTCGGCGCGGGCGCGGCGAGATTGGGTTTGCCGTCGGGAAGGCGCGGCACTCCCGGCGTGGGAAAGTTGCTCCACTGGGCGAACACCGGCGTCATGATCGACAGGATTGCGGCGATTTTCATCGATTACCTCCCACGTGTTTCGTTCTCCGGCATATACTCTAACACTTCGGAGCCCGGAAACAGGCTCAAGCCCGCGCGACGGCCCCAGGGGGCGCTTCAGGTTTTGGAATCCCGGGGAGGCCATCTCGGCGGCGGCGAGCCGCGACAAAAAACCACCCCAGCCAAACCGCAGTCGCCAGCCAGGAAGCCGCGCTCAACCAAAAGCCGCCTCGAAACCACGTTGGCTCGTACCGGAAGACAAGGTCCCGGTTCCCCGCGGGCACAACCACCCCCGAGAGCGCGAGATCCACTGGAATTACCGGCAACGCGCGTCCGTCGACTTCGGCCTTCCAGCCGGGGAAATACGGCGATGCGATACGCACAAGAGCAGATCCGGAGGCCTGGTAGGAGATGCGATACTCGCTGCCACTGTAGGAACGGATCTGCGCCTGGACTGTCGCGGTAGGGACAGCCGAGCGCACAGCGAATGCGTTGTGCGCGCTAGAGTTCGAAACGCTTTCGACGATCGCTTCCTTCGCCGGATCGAGCGAGGAGAGCCTGGCAGCCGCCTCGGTTTTTGAAGAAACGCTGGAAACAACCGCCGGCGCGTACACACGCGGAAGCGCCGCCGGATTCGAATCGAAGGACCCGCTCGCAGCGTTAAGTTTTGCCGTCACCGCGAGCGAATCCAGGAGCCGGGGATTGCTGTTGGCCGCTTCCATGTAAGTCGAATAGCGGGAAAACTCCAGCGGATTGTATCCATAGGAGACCTCGATCTGGGAATCGAGCATGGAGTTCAACGGGCCGAACGAGGCGGAGTCGAACGGCGCCCAGATTCTGCTTAACGGGTTAGCGACGGCGTTTGCCGCGGCCGCGCGAAATCGGTCTTCCGGGAGTCCGTAGCGTTCGTCGAAACTGGTGTGCTCATAAGCGAGTCCATTGTTAGCCATATTCCAGTACGCGAGATCGACGAAGATCACCAGGAGCGCGACCGCGGCGATAGCCGGATAGGGGAACCGCTGTCGTATGTAGCGCGCGCCGGCCCCCGCGAGAATCGCCAGGCTCAGCGCTACTACGAACCAGGCATGTACGGGCGCGCGAATGTTTCGATATCCCGGAAGCAGCGCGACCAATCGGTAGAATCCGCCCGAAGGTCCGAACGCGTACCATAGAGCGAGAATGCCGGGAACAATGGCGCACAGGCGCATCTTTCCCTTCGCCAATCCAACCGCCGCCAGCGGAATCAACAATAATCCCCCGTAGAAATAGAATTGCGTGATGTCCTCCGGTCCTGTGTAGCCTTCCACGCCGGGCGCGTGGTAATAATTGGGATCGATCAGCGTCATCAGCGCGCCGGGCGTGAGTGAAGAGTTGGTGGCGTGGCTGTAATCGGCCGATGCGCGCACCGATTGGAGCGTAAGTTCCAGGCTTGGGAGCGTCTGGATGGCCGTAAGCGGAAGGGCGATGGCGGCTGTGCACAGCAACACGGCGGCCGGGCGCCACGCGGGAATCCGAAGCTGGATACTGTAGACAGCCACAAATAGAGCGAACGCGGTTAGGGCGTAGAGCGCAGCTTGAAAGTAACCGGCCAGGACGATACACGCGGCGCAGGCGCCCGCTGCCGGCAACCACCGGAACCGCCGAAGCGCCGCCGCTCCGATCCAGAGAAGCCACGGCAGCAACGCCGCGGATTGAAACATTCCTACGTGGGAGCTGTGCGCCGCAAAAAATCCTGAAAAGCCGTACAGCACGCCGGCAATCAGCGCCGCGGTCGAATCTCCGAGCAGAGTGCGCGCCAGTAGGAACGCGCCCATACAGGCCAGCCACGCATGCAAGGCCAATTCCCACTCGATGGCCCGCGGAGTGATTCCGGCGAGAAAAAAGGGCCAGTTCAGCGGATACCATGCGCCCACTTGAAGGTCGGCCAGAAAAGGCATTCCAGAGAAAGTGTATGGCGTCCAGAACGGCAAACGAAAAGATCGCAACGAATCGGCGAAGTATTTCTGAACGCTGTAGTGATAGTCCGCGGCGTCCCAATGGATGGTCGCGCGCTCCTGAAACAGCGGACCGCTGTAAAACAGCAACACGGCGGCCAGCAAGACAATCGCGGCCGAGCGAGTAGACGTGAGGCGATCAAGCCAAGCGCCGTCCGACCAAGCGGTGCGCGGCTTCGGCTGCGTTGCTTGCGACTGTGCCTCGGACTTGCGCCGAGGGCGCTGGCCCTTCCGGGGTTTCGTCGGCATCAGGGCCATCATTGTAACAGCCAATGCCTCGTCAAAGGCAGCGGAAGTTCGCCGATGTTAGGGTTAGGGGCGGCCACCGCGGGGGCCCATTGTTGTTATCGTAGTCGCTCTTGCGGTGTATTACCGAACGTACAGGACGCGGAAGCTTCGCGCCAGATTCGGTCCCGAGTACGACCGCGTAGTGGGCCAGGAACACGGAGATAAGACGCGCGCAGAGGCCATCCTGGAAAAGCGGCAGAAACGCATCCAGGAGTTGCATATCCGGCGGCTTAGCCCTGAGGAGTCGGGCCGTTCCTCGGCGGAATGGAGGAGAGTTCAGGAACTTTTCGTCGACCATCCGCAAGAGGCCTTGGACCGCGCCGATCGCTTGGTAATCGAGGCGCTGACTGCATGCGGTTATCCGGCGGGAGAGTTCGAACAACGCGCCGGCGACCTCTCCGTAGAACACTCGCAAGTCGTCGAAACCTATCGGAGCGCGCACGATGTTGCAGTTCACGGGAGCCGCGGCGAGACAACCACTGAGGATCTTCGCAGGGCCATGCAGCACTATCGAAGCGTCCTGGAGGATATTTTGGAAATTTCTGTAACGCAACCTGAGGAGGTGCATCGAAGACCGAGAATCAAACAACCGTTTTTTGTGACGTCCGCATGGACGAACCCAGGGGCACGGCTGACCTGATCGGTAAGGGGAATTCAGGCGTAGATCGCCCGAACGGACCATCCGACGGCAGTCCGAACTCCCATCCGGCTCTCTTTCCGCAGAATGAAGGCGAAGACTTTCGCTCCCGGTGGCATGATGTTCAGAGCCGTTTTGTCGACGAACCGCGACACGCGGTTGAAGAAGCGGATCAACTCGTCGCCGCGGTTATCAGCCGTCTCGCGGAGGTCTTTGCGGGCGAGCGAGATGTGTTAGAGCGCGAATGGTCTAACGGCCAAGACGTCTCCACGGAGGATTTGCGTCAGGCGCTGCGCCGGTATCGTTCCTTCTTTGACCGATTGCTTTCGATGTGAGGCGAGCCTGGCATTCACCCGTGTGGTGACTAAATAATCCTCGCGAATTCAATGGCATACGGAACCGTATGACCGGGAAAACGCGGTTCGCTCCTATATTTCTTTTGCAAGACAAGGAAGCTTAGCCGTGGAGCAGGCTTTAAGCCTGCAAGCTGAAGCTTGCTCCACCAAGCCTCCTTCAACCGAAATTAAGGAGCGAATCCATGAAACTCGCGTGGTTATTGATGGCCGCCGGCGCCGGATGGGCGCAGGTCAACGTCCCTCGGCCCGCGCCGGAGTTCCTGATTCAGGAATCCGGACGGACGACGAAACTGTCCAGTTATCGCGGCGACGTCGTTTTGCTCGCATTCGTCGTTACGAGTTGTTCGCATTGCCAGGCCGCGTCAAAAGAATTCGAAAAACTTCAAGCCGAATTCGGCCCGCGCGGTTTTCACGCCGCCGAAGCCGCCTTCGACGATAACGCCGACGTGGCCGCTTTCGCCCGCCGCTTCGAGCTCACATTCCCCATCGGACGCGTCAGCCCCAGCGGGGTGCGTGCCTTTCTCGGGATTTCCGGTGCAAACCGAATCTCCACTCCGCAGGTGGTCCTGATCGACCGCCTCGGCATGATTCGCGCGCAGAGTGCCCCCGAGGGGACTCCGATGCTGCAATCGGCCGACGTTTTGCGCGGTCTTATCCAATCCATGATCGGGAGGCATTCCATTCTATGATCGATTCGAGCTTGCACGCTCCGCTTTGGCCGCTGATTCTGTTCAATGCCAAACAGGTTTTCTGGTTCGACCTATGGCCTATCGTCGTCGGATTTATGACGATTTTCTGTTACCAGATTTATATGCGCATCGGCTTGATGGGCGCGCGCAATAAGATGCTGGTGTTCGCCCTCTCTTCATTCGCCAGCATGCTGGCGCTCTTCGGCTGGACGACCATCGTTCGAACCACGCGCATGATTCCGCTTTACGCCTGCGGAGTCGGATTGGCGAGCGTGCTTGGGTCGCAGATTTACGCGGTCATGCTGCCGCGCCGGACTCGGCTCCACATCCCTTGGCCGAAGGTGATTTGGCGTGGCGACCACGCCGCCATTCGCAAAATTCAGGAAGCGATGGCAGCGCGTATCGCCGCATAGCGCACAGCGTCCGGCGCGGGACTGTGCACTCACCCAAATCTCTGACTCCCGGCCGCGCCGGGCGGCGTTGGCTCCTGTCTCCTGACTCCTGACTCCTGACTCCTGACTCCTGACTCCTGACTCCTGACTCCTGACTCCTGACTCCTGACTCCTGACTCCTGACTCCTGACTCCTGACTCCTGACTCCTGACTCCTGACTCCT
>DATDGT010000091.1:0-27711 GCA_036521975.1 Bryobacteraceae bacterium | reverse complement strand
GCAATCCGGGATGTTCTGGACCGTCAGCGGCGCCAACTCCATCTTGGCGCTACGCTGCCAACACCTCAACGGTCGCTTTGAGGACTATTGGGAAGGCCGCCAGGCGGCCTGATTTCCACTTCTATGTCGTGCGCCCTGTTGGTACCGTGTGCTCAAGTTGCTGAAAAGCGATACCGCCGGCAAACAAATTCGCTCCCGATTCCACTGATGAAAAGCCGTTCTTTTCGATCCTGAAGCAGGCGCGCGGTCCAATCCGTGAATCCTCCGTCCGCGACCGGGTAACGGACGCCATCGGGAGCCGCTGGCGAAATCCTTAAGCACAATCCGCGATAGTAGCCGAATCCTTCCAGCCGCGCGAGATTGAAATGAAATTGGGCTTCCGGGAACTCGAGCGCGAGAGTTTCGAAAACACGCTGTCTAACCGGGACTAAATGCGGCCACTGAGCCGGCGGTTCCTCGACATCGGAGGGGAATTCGATCCCGCGCTCCGCGAGAAACCGCTGCCCGCTCCCTGGAATGTGCGCTCTCACGGACTTGCGAATCTCCTCGCGGGAACAACCCGCGTTCGCAAGTAGAGCTTCCAACGCTGTCAGATCAGTGATTTCGACCAACGGATCGGTGAGCCGGAAGCCCTCGGTATTAAGAACGCGAAACAGGGTCAGATAGAAGCGGATGTGATTTTTTAGTTCCTGGAGCTCAAAATCCAGAGATCCCCTATCGCGCCCCGCCGACACCAGCGCGAATAAGCGGAAATGCGGCGTAAAACCAGGAAAGTCAAATGGCTGAAGTCGCAGGACGCGATGGCTCGAGCAGAGCCGCACGAGTTCGCCGCGAGTTCCTTTGCGCCGGCGGGCGCATTCCAGCGCCATGGCCGGAGTGGGGTCGCCCAGGACCTCTGCGTTGCGGATCGTGGTCAGTACGTTGTTTTGGTGGATGCCGCCAAGGACCGAATTCAATCCCAATGCGCAAACCGGAGCGAGGTCCAACGCCTCGAATTCCCCAGCAGCCGCGAAGGCGATATGGTCAAACTTGTTCATGGCGCGGGCATCGGCAGTGGAAGGAGCCAACAGAGGCAAGCGCAGCGTCCGGTCGACCAGATCGCGCTCGCGAATATGCGAGGCGCGCTTGGCGTAAACGTCTAAAAGAAGCGATTGCAGGTCGCCAGGCGAAAGGTCGTCGGAGAGGGCGAAGTCGAGCCCAGGCACGCCGGCTTCGGAGACAATGCGGCGGGTGATCTTGGACGGCATCCTCTCAGCATACGAGTGCGCCCATGGTTGGGGGCTATTTGGCGCGGATTACGCGACCGCGACCCATGACTTGCACCAGATAACCGTCCGGATCGCGAAACTCGGGCGCCCCCGCCACTTCCGGCATTTCGATTCTCGCGCCCGCCTGCTCCAGCTTCTTAACCGCGGCGTCGTAATCGAAACCCGCCGCCAACACGCAGAAGTGATTCACTCCTGCGCGCTGGCCATCCGGCGTCTTCAGTAATCCGATTCTCGACGTTCCCACCTGGAACCAGATCCGGTTATTATTCCGTTGCGCGACCGGACCAAGGATCTTTTCATAAAACGCCGCCGATTTCTCCGGATCGGGGACGTTCAGCAGAACGTGATCCAGGCCCAAAGGATGAAAAATCGTCTGCCGCGGCCGCCGTAGGGGATCTCCATTGACAGGAACCGATTCCGGAGACGCCGTGCCGCGCGCGAGCGCACTCCATCCGTCGTCGGCGGCGAGTTGAAGCCGCACGCCTCCATCCGGATCGCCAACGCTCAAATCGTTGCCGCTCGGGTAATCCCGATAAGCGACGCCACGCTGTTCCAGCAGGGCGTGCATACTTGCGATCCGAAATCCGGGAATTCCGGCGCAAATATGATCGACGCGAAGCTGCGGCCCCGTATCCATAGCCATATACGCCGCGCCCAATCTCACATAGCGGCGGGTAGTCCGATTATTCTTCATCACCTTCGCGCCGAATGCCTGGGCGTAAAAGGCCGTGGATTTTTCGACATTCGAGACGAAGAACTCCAGGTGATCAAGGCCGCTGAATTGCGGCGACTCATCCGCGCCGGCTGCGGTGTGGACCGCCAGCGCCCCGATTCCAAGCGCGCTCAACAGCTCCCTACGGCTAACATCGTTTGGCATTGCGTCCCCTTGAAGATTAAATCACAAAACCCGAACATAAGTTGGAGACTACCCGAAGTCCTTCACCGCGGCTTGGGCGGCAAACATACCGCACAGGCCATGAACGCCGGCGCCTGGAGGCGTGGAGGCGGAGCACAGATATAGACCCCGGGCGGGCGTCCGGTAGGCGCGCGATGTGGGTCGTCGCAAGAGTTGCCAGAGATTGGTGCTGCCGCCCGCGATATCGCCACCCACGAGATTGGCGTTGTCGCGTTCCAGATCCGCGGGATTGCGAACCGAGCGAGCCAAAATCAGGTCACGAAAGCCCGGAGCAAAGCGTTCGACTTGTGCCTCGATTTTGGCAGTCATGTCGCCATTCGAGGCGTTGGGAACATGACAGTACGCCCACCCCGTGTGGCAACCGCCCGGTGCACGTAAGGAATCGAAGAGGCTGGGCTGCGACAACAGGACGAAAGGCTTCTCGGCGTGGACGCCTCGCGCAGGAGCGCTCTCCGAATCAATGATTTCCTCCAGAGTGCCTCCGATGTGGACAGTTCCGGCGCGCCTGCACGCGGAATTCCGCCACGGGATAGGCTCGCGCAAAGCCCAATCGAGTTTGAATGCCGCCGCCCCGTACCGGTAGCGTTGAAGAGCCCTCCGAAAGTTGAGAGGTAAACGCGAGCCGGCGATCTCCGCAAGAGCGTGAGGGCCGATATCGCAAAGAACTATGGGAGCGGCCGGCAACTCTTCCAGCGAACGTACCCGACATCCAGTGATGATCTTACCGCCGAGGCCGCGCAAATAAGACGCCAGGGCGCTCGCGATGGAGCGGGAACCGCCCATGGGAATGGGCCAGCCCGAAAGATGGCCGGCCGCCCCGAGCACCAAGGCAATCGCCGAAGTTCCCCAGGCGGACAACGGCAAGAATGAGTGGGCCGCTAGCCCCGCAAAAAGAGCGCGCGATTCGGTTGAACGAAGGCACAGCCGCGCCAGTCGCGCGGAGGGTTGAAGCGCTTTTACTCCGAAACTGAAGGTTGCCGGAAGATGATGGGGTAGGCCTATCGGGCCTAATACATCTTGTTCAATGGCACACCAATGCTTAACGATCGGCCGCATGAGCCGCGCGTAGGCGTGGTCGGGTGCGTGGAGAACGCCCTCGGGATCGATGTGACCCGTTCGTTCAAGAGATCGATCGAGAACCGCGACGTTACCTGAGTCCAACGGATGTGCTAACGGCAAACCCGGTTGAATCCACCGTAGTCCATGACTTTCGAGCGGCAGCGACCGAAAGAAGCCAGTGCCAACCGCGAGCGGGTGAACGGCTGAGCATACATCGTGAATGAAACCAGGCTCGGTGAGTTCGGCGGAGTGGAGACCGCCACCGATAAATGAATTGGCCTCAACTACCAATACGGAGCGCCCGGTGCGAGCTAGAACGATCGCGGCGCACAGCCCGTTCGGTCCAGACCCGACTATAACGGCGTCGTAAGCAGCACTCATATGGATCGTGAACGAGACCGCCTTAGGAGCCTATTATCGGAGAATCGCGCAACGCATTGCGGTCGCGGTGTGAATGCCCTGCAGCAAAACATCCGATTCAGAGCCGCGACCGGAGGGAGCGGTTGCGCTTCGCGGGTTACGCCACCGCCCGATTAGCAACTCAGTTGCTGGCGGGTCTTTCGGCGTGGTCAACGATGAGCGATTGCACCGGCACCTTCCGTGAATCGAGTCGCAGTCCAAGCTGTTCCTGGACCGCGGTAAAAATATCGGGCGCATTCGTATCGCTCGCCGCCGCGGAGCCGTGACCGCCGAACTGGTCGGGCTCCGGCATCCAGGCTAAATCGAAATCGTACTTTCCTCGCAAGCCCGTCCCATCGATCACCGGCCGATCCAGCACGGCCGTCAGCGCTTCGGCGAGCATCGGCATCGAAGCGGCCTTGGCCGGCAGCCGAGGGCCCTGGAACGTAAGGCTGGTGGCCTCACCATCGAGAGGGCTCCGCTCTTTCATCTTCGAGCCGGTCTTGGCGATCACGATTACGTAGACGCTCGCTTCCCTGGAAGCACGATGGAACGTGAGGTTGAATCGATCCGCTAAGAGCCCTCGAAGCATCGCCTTCAACTCGTCCTCGCTCGGACGCCTGCCCGGCTCTGGTTTCGCAACAATATCGTAACGTTCCCCCTCCATCCAGCCAGATGCTCCTCCGATCAGGTTGGGATGCAAATCGTATGCGAACTGAATCAGATCCTTGAGCGACGTCCCTCGGGTTATCAATTGGCCGTTGGACGGCATGCGAATCCATTTAACGCCGGGAGTCAGGCCAGTGGGCTTGATGGTCGCAACCTCGAATGCGGATGGGGTCGCTGGCTGAGCATACGCAAGGCCTGATCCCATCGCGGTAAATAACATCGCAGCGAAGTATATTCGGGTCATTTGTTTCCTTTACTATCCGATTTATCGGATCCAACCGACACAGACACTTGAACCGGCTTAGCCGGCTGACTCTATCATTGCTGCCTCGCCAGCGGCTGCCTCAGCATCGTGGCTACGGGCGCCTGCCCCGAGTGAACCGCGAAAAGCCGCAACGATTTGGCGCCAGGCGGCGCGCAACCAGTTGTGCAGGCGAATGTACTCGTCGTCGTCGAAGAGAATAGCGTGAGCCCCAATCATCGTCACTGAAAACCAGACGAGACCCATCAGGAGTCCGATGCCGGCATGCAATAAAACCGCGCCGCTGAAGATCACGTACTTCAGCCGCCGATGCCACATCAGGAAAGCATGCGTGATTTCGAACAGAATCGTGCCATATGTACAAATAGTGACCAGTCCAGCCGATCGCCAGATGTAATCGCCCCATCCGGGCAATGCGAATCCGTTGCTCCGCAGGATATAGTAAATCGCCGTGCCGTCGGACCACACGTGCCCCTGGATCTTGTAGAAGCCCGCTTCAAAGTAAACGATTCCCAGTTGCAACAGGCAAGCGGCGACGGCGAAGTTGTGCAGCATGCCGGAAAGCCATGAGAAGCTTCCCTCGTGACGCTTGCGAACCAGACCGTGATCGAGCGAAAGAGCGCCCAGGTCGGCGAAGATCAAGTAAATTCCCAGAATTACCAGCAGATTGTCCCCGCCGTTAAGAACGTACGGGTTCCGTAGATAGAGAGACCAAGTGAATACGAAGAATAAAATCGACGTAACCCGAGTGAACAGACCGGCCGCAAACATCAACGCGACGATAAGCCCTAACCAATAAAGGCATTCCGCGCCAAATGCAGAGGGGAAGACAGCGTAGAGCGACCAAGTGCGCCTCGCTGCCAGGATTGCGGAGTTATCGGCGTGTGTCAGGACTGCATCGGCTCCCCATAGAAAGTGGCGCTGGGAAAAGTGGATTCCGTACAGGACGGTCATCACACTTCCCAACACGATGCGCATGACTGCTACGCCAAATTGTCGGCGCCCCGTCGAAAGCCTGCGGGAGGCGGCGGATAAAGAATTGGCAATCTTGCAGAAAACTGACATTGTGGAGCACCTCTTAATCGAACGCGGCAACCGATTCGAAGGGAACAAAGGGCATTTGAATCTCCGAATTATTGGCTGCCGGGTCGTCCTTTTCGTATCTGTGCGTGAATCGTGGAAACTTGTGAATGAGAATGCCGACGCGCACGGCTACGGGCTCGCCTCGGAAACTCGTGATGCGATAGCAACTCATAGCCGCGCGTTCGAGTGTATGGAGAGGCACGGGCTGCTGATGGTCTTCGGTCACGCGCTCCAGAAGCTTTTCATCCAGCTTGCCGTCTTTAAAAAGCGGGCTCTTGATCAAATCGCCGTAGACGTTGTTGACAGTTTGCTGGACGATGTCAAGGGAGGAAAGACGATTTCTCTGTATGGCCTCATTCAACGTACGGCTGAGGTTGATCCACGGGCTTTCCACAGTTGATCCGGAAGGAGTCGTGTATTTGTATTGGGCGATGACGAAATCGTCCTCCGTTGGCGGTGTAGGCGCAAAGAACGACCATCCCTGCAAGAAATATGGGTGCATCCAGGAGTCGATGGCCTTGCCGTATTCAGTGGTGAGCGGCGTAGGGGGCAGCGTAATAGCGAGAGTCATCAGAAAGTGGGTCATCAGCAGTGCCGTCAATCCGATGAGGCAAACGTTTCGTATGGTCTGATGCTGTTTCATGGGAAAGGTGTGGCTGGGACGGCGCCTTAAGAGATGACGTCCCAGCGGTCGTTTGTGCTCTTAGGTAGTACGATCGAACTCAGCCGCTTGATCGATGTGTTCCAGCGTCTGGGCCTCATACACGATATCACCCACTGGGTAGTCACCGAGGTCACTGACGTAAATCACGACCACGATATACAGGATGCGGTAGTCCGGTGCCGCCGCATTCAATGCAAGTGCGGCCGGCGCCATGGACACCGGGATACTTGCATTCGCGGATGCCCCGAAACAAAGGGACAAGGCAAGCGCGGCGCAAGCCATTGTTGACATGAGACGTTTCATTTTCAGACTCTCCTTTTCTTTCTGTACCGGGAATGGGGCCGTTTTAAACCGCCCTTCCCGGCACGTTTCACCCTATAAGGCGCAAGGCGAGAAAAAAAGGACCAAAGGAATTCGGGGCCCGTCTGCGCGGACCGTCTTGGAGTTTACGATACCCGCAGGATCGGTTTCGGACTTTCACTATGTTTCCCCCCTCGACTATCTCTTTGGTTAACCGCGTCTGAGCCGATTCACCAGAAGGCGAGAGGAGGTGAAACCTCGATGTGCATTTTCAACCGTTTACGTTTTCGGCGCCTTGGGTGCATAACGTACGTGGGATTATAATTGTTTCGGCAGAACACGATGTCTGCGCCCGGCGATAATGTAACGCTCTTACTCGCGCAACTCCGCGAGGGGAACCGGGAGGCCGCCAGTCAACTCATTCCGCTCATCTATAACGAGATGCGGCGCATGGCTGGGGCCTACATGCAACGCGAACGTCCTGGTCACACTCTTCAGGCGACGGCCCTGGTACATGAGGCATATATGCGCCTTGCCGGCGGACAGCCGGGCCCCTGGCAGAATCGTGCTCACTTCTTCGCCGTTGCGGCTCACGTCATGCGTCAGGTTCTGGTGGATCATGCGCGGCGCCGTCATTCCGGCAAACGAGGCGGCGGCAATGCGCAAAAGGTAGACATCGACGCGGAAGTCCTCATCGGCGCGGAAAATACTGAGGATGTGATTGCGCTCGACGAGGCTCTCGATCGGCTGGCAAAGCTCGACCCGCGGCAGAGCCGCCTGGTAGAATTGCGGTTCTTCGCCGGACTTGATGTTGAGCAGCTTGCGGAGGTCATGGACGTCTCTCCTACCACGATCAAACGTGAGTGGAGGTCGGCCAAAGCTTGGCTTCATGGGGAGTTAACACTGCTGAAGTCGCGATGAACGCAGAACGCTGGCAGCAGGTAAAAGCGATCTTCGATCACGCCGTCGAGTGCGATCCCGCATCCCGCGGAGAACTGGTTCGAGAGTTGTGTGGAGACGATGAATCGCTACTCGAGCAGGTGGAGTCGCTATTGGCTTCCGACCAAACCGCCCACTCGCCTCTGCCTAGTCCCGCCGACCTGCACAGCGAAGCCATCCGCTTGTTAGAGGCCCACGCCTGTGGTGGAAACGCCTCCGATGGCGAGACTGGGATTTTCATCGGTCCCTATAGACTTGTCCGGCAGATCGGAGAGGGTGGCATGGGCGTGGTATATCACGCCCAGCAGGTGCAGCCAATCCAACGCGATGTGGCGCTGAAGATCATCAAGCCGGGGATGGACAGCCAGCAGGTGATCGCGCGGTTTGAAAGCGAACGTCAAGCTTTGGCGATCATGGACCACCCCAACATAGCTCGCGTGTTCGATGCCGGGTCTACTTCCGCAGGACGGCCGTACTTCGTCATGGAATTGGTCGACGGAGTCCCGATCTCGCGATACTGCGACTCTAAGCAGTTGACCGTAAAGGAGCGGGTCGAACTATTCATCCAAGTGGGCGAGGCTATCCAGCACGCGCATCAGAAGGGCATTATCCATCGCGACATCAAGCCGTCGAATCTACTGGTGGCGGAGCAGGAGGGAAGGGCGACGCCAAAGGTGATCGACTTTGGCTTGGCCAAGGCCCTGGGACCTCAATTGAGCGACGCCACTCTGATGGCCAACTTCGGAGCCGTGATGGGCACGCTGTGCTACATGAGCCCGGAACAAGCCGACTCGGTCCACGACATCGACACGCGCAGCGATGTTTACTCGCTAGGAGTAGTGTTGTACGAGCTGCTCACCGGCAAGCCTCCGATGGAGAATGAGAGCCTGACCCCGGGAAACTACGTAGAAGCTCTCAGACGAATTCGCGAGGAAGATCCGCCGAGTCCGAGCCTGCGAGTCCGCCAGTCCTCCACGGCTCAAGAGTCCGCGCGCCAGGAGAGCGCACGGGCCGCCGGGCGCAGCGTCAAACGAAAGAGAAACTTGGGCGAAGTAGCTGCGGCCGGCGAGTCCGTTGTGCGCGAGTTTCTGCAAAGCGACCGCGCGCGGCTCGTAAAAGAATTGCGGGGCGAGCTGGACTGGATCACGATGAAGGCTCTTGAAAAAGATCGGGAGCGGCGCTACCAGACGGCCATCGGACTGGCGCGGGACCTGAAACGCTACTTGGAGGGAGATCCGGTGGAGGCCGGGCCGGTTTCGGTGGCGTACCGCCTGCGCAAATTCGTGGGCAAGCACCGGCCGTGGCTGGCGGCGGCCGCGGCGTTCACGGTGCTGTTGGTTGCCGGAGCGGTTATTAGTTCGTGGATGGCTCTGCGGGCTAGCCGGGCTGAGCAGGAGGCCCACGCTGTAAACGCTTTTTTGCAGAACGATCTGCTGGCACAAGCCAGCGCCAACAACCAGGCGCATCCGGACACCAAGCCCGATCCCCATTTGGAGGTGAGGACCGCGCTGGATCGGGCCGCAGCGCGGATCGAAGGCAAATTCCGGGCGCAGCCGCTTGTGGAAGCATCGATTCGCCAGACCATCGGGGAGACGTACAAGGATATTGGCCTCTATGCAGAGGCGCAACGCCATTTACTACGCGCCCTGGACCTGCGGCGCCGCGCTTTAGGCGAGCAAAATGCCGACACGTTGAGATCCATGGAGCGCTTGGCTGAGCTGTACAGCCTGCAGGGGAAATACACGCAGGCTGAGCCCCTGAATGTTCAGTTGGTAGAGATTGAACGGCGCGTGCTCGGCGAGCAGAACCCCGACACGTTGGAGGCGATGCACAATCTGGCTATTCTGTACGGCCGGCAGAATGAATTTACCGAGGCGGAGGAACTCTTTAAAAAAGTCGTGGACGGCGAGCGGCGACTGTTGGGTGAGGAGGATTCCAGAACAATGGCGGCCAGACAGGATCTCGCCACGCTCTATCAGCGGCAAGGAGACTACGCGAAGGCCGAACCACTGTATAGCAAGGCCCTGGAGGTTTCGCAGCGGGTGCTGGGCGAGGAGCATCCGGACACGCTGGTCACTATGAGCGGCGTGGCGGTGGTGTACCAAATGCAGGGCAAGTATGCGCAAGCGGAGCCGCTGGAAAGCAAGGTCCTGGAGACACAGCGCCGTGTACTGGGTGAGGAACATCTCTTCACCCTGAACACGATGAATCACCTGGCTTCGCTCTTTTTGGAAGAAGGCAAGCAAGACCAGGCCGAGGTGCTATATCGCCGAACGCTGTCCATCCAGCGTCGCGTGCTGGGAGAAGAACACCCCGAAACATTGCTTACCATGGTCGGCCTCGGGAACGTGTACCGGGTGGAAGGCGACTACGCCAGAGCGGAGTCGCTTTATACCAAAGCTTTGGAGATCCAATCACGCACGCTGGGGGAAGAATATCGCGACACCCGGCGTACCATGAGCAACCTGGCCGAACTTTATCGGCTCCAAGGTAAGTATGGGGCGAGCGAGGCGCTTTATTTAAAGGTGCTGGAGATGCAACGCCGTTTGGTTGGCCAGGACCAGCCCGATACTTTGGCCACGATGAACCGGTTGGCGGCGCTGTACCTGGACCAGCGCAGGTACGCGCAGGCAGAGGCACTGTCGCGCGTGGCCTACGCGAGTTACGAGAAAACACGCGTAGGTATATGGGAGCGATTCAACTCTCAAAGCCTGCTGGGCGAAAGCCTCGCCGGTCAAACGAAGTATGCCGATGCCGAACCGCTGCTGTTGGCCGGTTATGATGGCATGAAACAACGCGAAGCCACCATCCCTGCCGCGTATCGTCCCCTTCTGGACGATGCCCGGAAGTCGATCGTTCAACTTTACAAGGGCTGGGGGAAACCATACGAAGCGGGCGAGTGGCAAAGGCAGGGACGACGGCCCTAATCCCGCGCTTGCCGTCAGTGGTCTTCACAACCGCTCACAGCTCTAGGATTAACGCAACTTTGGTCGAGGCGGTGTTCGGCTGGCTGAAGTTGCGGCGACATCGATCTCGAGTGTCTCAGGATCGATTACCACTCCGTAATCAACAGCCGCGGACTGTATGCTGACATAACCATCGACGACATCCTGCCGCACCAACTCTGGATAGCGGTGGAAGGGGTCGCCCCATCCTCCTCCGCCCGCGGTCGCGATCACGGCGGCTGTTCCGGCGGGAACCAGGTGACGTACCAGGTTCACCGGTTTGAAAGCGTCTTCCCCAGGCAGTTTCATTAAGCTGGCTGACGTCGCCCCCGGCTTTCCACCTTCGATACCCCAGGGCGGATAAGCCTCGCGGCCCATATCCGTCAACGACCAGTGTCCCTCCACCAAGCCTTCCACCTCAGTCTCCACACCCAGACCTCCGCGAAATTGTCCGGCGCCGCCCGAGTCGAGGCGCAGTTCGCGGCGCCGGACAAGAATGGGCCAGCGCAATTCCATCTTCTCGATCGGAGCATTGCGCACGTCACCCTGACAAACCGAGACACTTGCCGATTCGCCATCGCCCGTCGGCCTGCCACCCCATCCTCCTCCTTCGATACTCTGGGTGACGAACGGTTGGTTCGTGCGCGGGTCGTTTCCGAAGAAAACGACGGGGCCGCCCAGAACACCCATATGCGCCGCCGGCAGTCTCCCGCGAAGCGCGGGCTCCAGCGCGAGGAAAATTGTATCCACCACCGTGGGGAGAGTCCTGCCCCAGGAGGCCATGGCCGCCGGATAGGTCGCCATCATGTAATTGCCTTCCTGGATTTCGATTTTCAGTGCGCGGAAGGCGCCCTCATTGATAGGCTCGGCCGGGGTGGTCAAAGCCTTGTAAGCGATCATGGGAGCCGCCTGGGTTCGCGCATTGATGGGAGCTCTGCGCTGCGGCGAACACTGAGTCAGGTCGATGGTCATGTCGCTGCCGCGAATAGTGACGCGCACGTTGATCTCGACCGGCCGATTTCCATCCAGCGGGCTGCCCGCGAATAACGAATGCGCCTCATAATCGCCGTCCGGCAACTCCGCGACCACCGCGCGGCAGCTCGCCTCGGTTTGATCGAAAATCCGTTCGATCGCCTGCTCCACCGTGGTCCGCCCATAGCGCTGCAAAATCTCTTCGATCCGCCTTTCCGCAAGCCGGTTGGCCGCGATTTGCGATTGCAAATCTCCCATCGAAGCGTCCGGAAACCGAACGTTGTCGCCAATCAATCGCCACACTTTTTCATCCCTCGTGCCCGCCTCGTAAAGCTTGATCTGATCTAACTGCAGGCCCTCCATCCAGGGGTCGAGCGCATTCGCGCCGCCAAAACCGGTGCTGAGGCCGCCCACATCCATCCAGTGGGCGCGCGTCGCCGCGAATCCGAATAAGCGCTCGCCTTCGAAACAGGGGGTATAAATCAATACGTTGTTCAGATGCTGACCGGCCACCCGCTGATGATTGGTGATCAGCACATCGCCCCGATGAAAGCCGCCTTCGCCGTAACGGTCCAGTCCATCGCGAATCACGTCGCCGAGGTTCGCGACGAAGTGCGAAACACCGCCGACATTCTGGGCCAACAATCGTCCTTTTACGTCCAGCAGGCCGCAGCAATAGTCCCGCACTTCGTAGATCATCATATTGTGCGAGGTTCGCTGCAAGACGTACGACATCTCATTGGCGATAGCCGGGAGGACATGGCGAATGACTTCCAGTGTGACGATATCCAGCGTCATTCGGAGTCTCCAACCTGAATCACCAACTCGCCGGTCCGAGTGACCTCCGCCCGATCCTGCGGGAACAATAATGTGGTGCTGGCGTATTCCTGAATGACCGCGGGTCCCTCGATCCTCTCGCCCGGAGGAAGCGATTCCCTCCAGTACACGGGACAATCAATGGCATCCGCCTGGAAAATGACCGCGCGCGTTCCAAGTAACGTCGGCCCGGCGCATTGCGGCACCGCGGGCAGCGTACGAAGCGCCGGAGGGGCAGTAGCAGCCAGCCGCGCGTTCACGATCTCCAGCGCGCTACCCGCCTTGTGATAACCAAATCGGCGTTGATGCAGATCCTGAAATGCGTCCCCTACTGAGCCGCGACCGCCAAGGAGCGGTCCGTCAACGGCCACCTGCAATGAGAAATCCTGGCCCGCGTAGCGCACCTCCAGAAAATGCTGCATTCGGATATCCGTATGTCCGATCCGTTCTCGCGCCAGCGCCTCCATTTCGGCAAAAATTCGCGCGAGTTCCTCAAAATCTGCCTGATCGAGGCGCCGATAGTAGGTGCGCACAAAATCCTGGCGCTGCTCCGCCATGAGCATTCCGCTGGCAGAAAACTGTCCCGGAAAATTCGGAATCACGACTAACGGGATGTGCAGAGATCGCGCAACCTCGGACGCGTGAAGAGGGCCGGCGCCGCCGAATGACACCATGACGAAGTCGCGGGGATCATAGCCCCTTTCAGTGGACACCTGCCGCACTGCTAGCGACATGTTCATCACTGCGATCTGGATGATGGCATGGGCAGCCTCCGCCACCGACAGCCCGAGAGGACGGGCAATCGATCGCTTGACCGCGTGGCCGGCTGCCTCGACATCCAGCGGCATTTCCCCACCGAGAAACCGGTGCGGATCAATGCGGCCCAAAACGACGTTGGCGTCGGTGACTGTTGGTTCAGTTCCACCTTTGGCATAACACGCAGGTCCCGGATCGGCGCCGGCGCTAACGGGGCCAACCTTGAGCGATCCCGTGTGGTCCACCCGCGCGATGCTGCCGCCACCGGAACCAACTTCCACAGTGTCCACCACAGGAAGCATCATCGGCTGGCCGGAAGCATATCCGCCAATATAGTAGCCATGGGAAATCTGCGGCTCCCCGCCAGGCGCGGGACTGGCTTTCGCGGTTGTGCCTCCCATGTCGAACCCAATGACATTGGGATATCCAAGGGCGGCCCCGGTTCGCGCCGCGGCGATGAATCCTCCCACCGGCCCCGATTCGAGCATCGCGACCGGCAAACGGCGAGCCACGGATGAGGACATCACGCCGCCGTTCGACTGCATGATCCAAACCTTGCCCCCGAAACCATCGTTCTGCAGCATCCGTTCCAGGCCTTCCAGATAGCCGCTCACTTTGGGACCGATATAAGAATTCAGAACCGTTGTCGAGATGCGTTCGTATTCGCCATATTCGCGAAGGATTTCATGGGAGATGCTGCAATAAATTTTGGGGTTGGAGCTCAACAACACGGCCATCTGCGATTCGTGAACCGGGTTATTCCATGAGTGCAGGAAGCACACCGCAACGGCTTCTACTCCGCTTTCGGACACCCTTTTCGCCACACTCTCTGCCTGTACCGGGTTCAAAGCGGTGTGCACCTCCCCGGTGGCGAGAAGTCTTTCCTCGACCTCGAACGTGAGATGCCGCGGCACTAGCGGCTCCGGACGCTTGAACCAGATATCGTAAGCATCCGGCCGATTTCCCCGTCCGATCTTATATACGTCGCGGGTGCCTTTGGTGACCACCAGCGCGGTGCGAGCGCCTTTTCGCTCCAATACTGTATTGATCGCGATTGTCGAACCGTGTACGAAGGCGTCGATTGTACCGGCCTTCACACCTGCCTTCTCCAGGCAGTCGCATATACCGCGTTCCAAAGCCGCGGGAGTGGTTGCGGCTTTGGAACTAAACAGCCTGCCGCCGGCTGTGTCATAACCCAGGAAGTCGGTGAAGGTCCCTCCGATATCAACGGCGACGATCAACATGTTTAATTATCGGAGGGCGGACTTTAGTCCGCGAGGGACTTCAGTCCCGCTGCGGGGAAGCGAGGCTAAAGCCTCGCGCGGGCTGAAGCCCGCCCTCCACGGCATCATTCAGAGGTTCTCCAGGCGTCGAACCGCGCCTCCAACGCGCTCAAGCCCTGCGTGCATAGCACGCCGAGAACGATAACTACAACCAAAGAAGCGATCATATCGGTGGTCTTTAGGAGCGCGCCGTAATAAGAGATGCTGTAGCCCAAGCCCGCCGTGGCGCCGAACAGTTCGCCCACCACGACGCCCATCAATGCACGCCCGACGCCCAGACGAAGGCCCGCAATCACCGTCGGCAATGAAGCCGGCAAAACGACTTTCCATAACAGGTCTCTTTCCGTCGCTCCAAAAGATCGCGCGGCCCGAATCAGCCCGGGATTGACGTTGTGAATGCCATTCAAGGTGTTGGCGGCAATTTGAGGAACGGAAAGCAGGAAAGTCAGTGCAATAACCGTGGGGACTCCCAGCCCGAACCAGAGCACGAAAATCGGATAGAAAGCAATGAGCGGGGCGGAATAGAGGAACCACAGAAACGGGTCGAAGGCGTATTCCACTGTTCGAATCCGGCCCGCCAATGCTCCTGCCAGAATTCCGACGACGACCGACAGCCCGTAACCGATCGCGAATTCCCGGAAACTCACCGCAATGTTATGCGACAACTCACCGGATCGGGCGGCGCGGTTCAGACTGGCGGCGATGGCGGAGGGCTGCGATACGAAGAATGGATTGACCCAGCCCCATCGCACAGCGGCTTCCCATGTCAACAGGATGACCACGAATGACAATACTCCGAGAACCACCTGAGCCGATTTCATTTTCCGAACGTCCACAACTTCTCTCCCAACACCCGCACCGCCGACGTGGCTGCCAGTGCGAAACCAGAGATCAACAGCACGTCGAATAACAAGTAATCGGTTCGAAACTCGGAACCGTAGCGCATGACCTCATTGCCCAAACCCGCTTGCGACTGGTACATCTCGCCCACCACGACACCTAGCACCGCGCGGCTCAGTCCCAACCGGATACCAAGGATGACGCCGGCAAGCGAGCCTGGAAGGATGACTTTGAGAAAGACGTCCCAGCCCCTCGCACAGAAGGATCGTGCGGCAAGGATCCAGGAACGCTCAACTCCCCGAACACCAGCCATCGTGTTCACCAGTATCGGAATAACTGCGCCGGCAAATGCCACAGCAATCTTCGACTGCATCCCGATTCCCAGCCAGACCACGATGATCGGCAACAGCGCCAGATGGGGCGTTGCATAGATCGCCATGATCGGCGGATCCAGAAGATAACGCAGCGGAGTAAACCTGCCGAGCAGTAGGCCCAAAGGCACGCCAATGGCGATCGCGAGAGAGAAACCGATGGCGAACTCCGCGAGGCTCACGGCAACATCGTGCCGAAAGTTGCCGGTTCTGATGATTTCCCAACCGGCGGCAATCACCCGGCTCGGCTGGCTGGTAAACCTCGGGTCAACCGCACCGGCTCGCGGCAGAAGTTCCCAAAGCGCGATGAAGGCGGCTGCGGTCAAAGTCGAGACGAGAGCACGATAGCTCATAATCACTTGAGGCTTTCTCTAATGTGCCGCCGGTATTCGATGAACTCCTTGGAGTCCATGGTCTCGACCGTTCGCGGACGCGGCAGATCGACGGAAACGATTTCCGTGATCCGCCCCGGATTGGCGTCCATCACCACAATTCGATCGGCGAGAAAAATCGCTTCGTCGATGCTGTGAGTGACAAATAACGCTGTCTTCCGGTTCTGCTCCCAAATCGCGATCAACTCGCTTCCCATCTCATCCCGCGTCTGCGCGTCGAGCGATCCGAATGGCTCGTCTAACAATAGGATGTCCGGATCCACCGCCAATGCCCGGGCGATTCCTACCCGCTGGCGCATGCCGCCGGAAAGCTGATGGGGATGATAATGCTCGAATCCCTTGAGACCCACGAGCTCGACAAAGCGGCGGGCACGCGCTGTGATATCGTCCGCGCTCAGCGTTCGTTGTCGCTGCAGTTCCAGGCCGAACCGGACGTTATCGATCACCGTCCGCCACGGCATCAGCGCAAAATCCTGGAACACAACCGCCCGGTCGCGGCCCGGACCGGTAACCGGTTTCCCGTCGACCTTTACCACGCCGCTAGCGGGCTTAACCAAGCCGGCGATGGACAGCAACAAACTGCTTTTCCCGCAGCCACTGGGACCCACGATCGTGACAAACGTTCCACGTGGAATCTCCAGGTTTGCTTCGGAGACGGCGATGAGTTTTCCAGCCCCTTTGGGTTTGTCATAAGCAATAGTTAAGTTCTCGAGGCGGAGATGCGCGGCAGGCTCTACCACGGGGCGGGACAACGCGGTGGCGCTCAATTTTCGCCCGGCGAGCGCGCTATCAGTCGTGGTTCCCTCGGCATCCATTGCTTATAGCTGTCCACATAAATCGGCGTCCAGAATCGGGAGTCGGGCCAACGTTCCTTGTAGCGTCCTGCCTTGATGCCCATATCGAAGAATACGTCCAAGGATTTTTCGCTCGGCAGGCGGCCGTCTTCATAGATGTGATCAATTATGTCGCTATAGGTTCGCTCGGCATACTTTGGATCGATTTGAAGGTGTTTGATCAATGACTGTTCCGCAAGATCTTTATTTTCCTTCGCCAGCCGCACGGCCAATGCGTGGCCGCGAAGCAGAGCCTTTATGGTATTCGGGTGGCTGTTCAAGAATGGCTCTGTAGCGAAGATCAGATGCTGTGGATAGTCGTCAGAGAGTTGTTTCTGCGAATAGATCAGCTTATAACCACGCTCTTCCGCAAGGAATTTCTCCGGTGTGGAAAAGATGCAGATGTCGAGCTGTCCTGCTTGCATTGCCGCCAGCCGTGTCGCGGGAGGACCCGCCTGAATGATCTGGACGTCTTTGGATGGGTCGAGGCCGTTCACCGCCAGCGCGTAGCGCGTGATGAAATCCGTGGAAGAACCATATTGCGTGATGCCGATACGTTTCCCCTTTGCATTCGCGAGACTCTTTATCGAAGATACGCCGTACCAGTCGAAGTCGGGGATATTGAATCCCGCATAGAAAGCCTTCAGCGGCTGTCCCGCATCGATTCCTGAAGTGATTTCCGCGAGCGAAACCACTCCCACATCGACGGACTTCGAGACGACCGCCTTGATCAGATCGGAGCCGCCTCGAAATTCCACCAAGTCGGCCTGCAGCGACTGGTGGGCGAACGTCCCCTGGTCTACGGCCACATACAGCGGGAGGTAAGTCGCGCCGGGCACGGCCAAGCCGATCGTGATGTGCGTTTGTTCCAGATCCGATTTGGGCGATAGCACCGCCTGTCGCGTGCTGCCGCAGCCGGCAAGCCAAAATGACGAGAACGCAAACAGAGCCGCGACCGTCAGGGAGCGGTCCAGGCCGGTGCGCGAGACTGAGAACCGCTCCCTGGCGGTCGCAGCTCTGTTTGAGCTAGCCGAAAACTTCAACTTCACCCGCCTGCTTAAGGCCGCCCGCCGGGTGCTGGCATAGGACGCGGTGGGCGTTGTGGTAAAGGATCTTTTCCAGGTCGGCACCGGGCAAACCGGTCTCTTGCAGCAGATCGAGAGCCGTTTGCGGATCCCAGCAGGGATAGTCGGAGCCATACATCACGTGGTCGGCCCCGTAATATTCGATCGCGAATTTGATTCCCATGGTGTGAGGTGAGACGGTGTCGGTGTACATTCGCCGGATATAGGTGCTGGGTGGGCGGGGGAGCCCGGCGTTCTTGCCGTTCTTATCCATGCGGCCGGATTGGTAGGGCAACGCTCCGCCTGTGTGCGACATCACGACTTTGAGATCCGGGTGCCGCTCCATGAGGCCGGAAAAGACTAGCCGGGAAGCCGCCACGCTGACCTCCACCACACGGCCAAGGCTGAGGTGCAGCGCGCCGCCATAGCCTTCCAATTCCTCGCCAAACACCGCATCGGTGGGATGAAGAAACAGCGGAAGCCCAAGTTGTTCGACGCGTGCGTAAAACGGCGCTAAACGCTCGGCATCGATCCTGGTATCGGTCCCGCCGTTAGGATTGGATACGCTGCCGGGTATATTGACGCCCATCAGTCCCAGTCGATTGATCGCGTGATCGAGGACTTCCAGGGCGATGTTCGTATCCGTCAATGGAACAGCCGCGCTGGCCCACACCCGCTCCGGATATTTCTTTTGCGCACCAGCCATCTCCTCGTTCCACATCATGGCGGCATCCCTACCTTCGTCGGGAGGGAGATCCGAGAAATAGATCGAAAAGGGGCCCAGCGAGCACACCACACCGACCTCATGCCCAAGACGATCCATCCGTTCGAGCTGCCGGTCGAGGTCGAACCACTCAGCCCAGGAGTTCAGCGGCGCGCGTCCTTCATGTCCCACGTAAGTGTAGCCGCCGCGGTTATTCCGTACCGCGCGGGGATAACCGCTCCGCTTCAAAAGCTGTTCGAAGATCGCTCTCGGCCACCAGTGGAAATGCGAGTCTATGATCCGCATCAAATTACGGCAAGATCATAGCATACCCGACTACAAAAATCGTGCCGTTAAGCGTGTTTCCCCGTGGCATCGGTCTTCACCCGATCCTGCCTCCGATGCTCGGCGGAGCGCCTTCCTCATAAATCAGACGTTTGGCCGCCGTGATTTTTATCGCACTCGCCGCGAATAATAGTGTGAAGCATGCGAGCGGAAGAACGGGAGGCGAGGTTCGAGAAGCTTATAGAGGAACACAAGAAGATCCTCTATAAGATCTGTCACTCCTATTGCCGCGAACCGGACGCCCGCGACGATCTGGCGCAGGAGATCCTGTTCCAGCTCTGGCGATCGTTCGGAGGGTTCGACGGACGGGTGAAGTTTTCCACTTGGATGTACCGCGTCGGGCTGAACGTCGCTATTTCGTTTTACCGGCGGGAGCGGGTTCGATTGCATCACGTGACTGCGGGCGATCAGCGTCTGCTCGAGAGCATTCCAGACGCCGAGAGGTCGGACGAAGACGTGCACACGCTGTATCAGTGGATCGAAAAGATGGATCCGCTGAACAAGGCGCTCATAATTCTGTACCTCGATGGGCACAGCTACAGCGAGATTTCAGAGGTTCTGGGAATCCGTGAAACCAACGTGGCTACCAAGATCAGCCGTTTGAAACAAACGTTGCGGGACGAAGCGAGGACGAAACATGGAACTCGATGAATGGAAGGAAAAGTGGGCGGAGTACGATCGCAAGCTCGACGAGAGCCTGCGCTTGAACCGGCGGTTGATGCGGGAAAGCTACACGGCGCGGGCCCGATGGGCGCTGCGGCGGCTGGCGGCGATGCTGGCGCTGGGGTCGATTCTGACGCTGGCGGTCATCGTGTGGCTGGGACGCTTTATTGCAGTCAACTGGCCGGCGGCGAGGTTCACGGTCCCGGCGATCCTGCTCGACGCGGCGGCTATCGCGACGCTGGCCGCGCTGAATGCTCAGATCGGGATGGCGTTGAACATCGACTACAATCAGCCGGTGACGGCGATCCAGAAGAGGCTGGAGATGCTGCGCAGATTCCGGGTGCGATATGTGCAAGTAATTTGTCTGCTGATGACGCTGACCTGGACGCCGATCTTTATCGTAGCGATGAAGGCGGTGCTGGACGTGGATGTTAATCGGACGTTCCCTATCGGATGGCTGATCGCAAACGCGGCGTTCGGTCTGGCGGTGCTGGTGGTCGCCCTTTGGCTGGCCAGACGCTATGGAGCGCGCTTCCGCAACACGGCGTTTGGCGAGCGTCTGGTGCGCGATCTTGGGGGGTACAACTTGAATGCGGCGTCGGCAGTCCTGGCGACGATCGCGGAGTTCGAGAAGGAGTGAACTATTCGCCCGTGCCGTCCCACGTCTGCGCGTAGTAGCGTAACCGCTCCTACGGTCGCGGCTCAGCAACAGCTTCCGAGCGGCGACCGTAGGGAGCGATTACTCGAACTTTTGCAACATCTCGCTCTGCTGGGCCTTTGTAGATTTACATTGGAAACATGCCCAGATTGCTGGACGAAGTTTATCGCCTCCAAAGCGGCCTGACCGGGCTCGATTCCGATGAGCAGCGCTTCCTCAAAATGTTCGCGAATCTGCTTGAGAGTCACTACGAGGTAAAGGAGCCACGAAATCGCCTCACATTTGAGGAGTACGAAAAGATTCCTGGACGTTGGGAGCTTTGGGATGGCATGCTCCAGGATTATTGAGCCCCCGTGTTGGCACCTCTCCGCGGCAATGGACGCCTAGATTCTGCTTTTGGGCCTCGTTGGCGATAGGCGGCGCCACCAGGTGGGAGTTCCAAAAGATCGCTTCAATGGGCCGCGATCAATTGATGGCGAATATTTGGAGAAATGAAGGCAGATTGAACCAGATGAAAGGTTCCTTGGGGCCGCGATTCATGATCAAGTACTTTGTTCCTAAGAGACCTTTGTATCGTGAGTGATTCCCGGCTTCCAGCCGGGCCTGACGAGGCTAAAGCCCTCGCATGGACAAGCTTAAGCTTGTCCGATTTGGAACAGATATTCGCCTCCACTAATATCTTCATACACGAGTTCCCGCCCATGTACGCTATGTGGGCTGCCAAAACGAGGTATTGACGAAACCATTGTATTAGGCTAGACTAACTTGTGTTTGATCGCAGTCCTACCGGGGCCGCATTGCTGGCATTGCTGTTGTCATCGCCGGGTCTTCTTCTCCCACAAGGCGAAACGACGAGCGCGATTGTAGGCACGATCCTCGACCCTAGCGGAGCCGGAATCGGAGGCGCCACGGTTACGATCGTCAGCATCGATGTGGGATCGAAACGGACCGCAAGAACGGACGAGGCGGGACGATTCAATTTTCCGCAGTTGAAACCCGGTGCTTACTCGGTTAAGGCCGAGGCCCAAGGCTTCGAATCACAGGTGAACAACTCGGTAGTGTCGGGCTTGGGACAGACACAGACTGTCAACTTAACGCTCGGGCTGGCCGCGGCAAAAGGAGAGGTGACGATCAACGCGGGCGCGCCGCTCATCAATCCACAGAACGCCAACACGTCGACGACGCTGAACGCCGCCGCACTGGAGAACCTGCCCAATCCGGGCAGTGATCTGACATATCCGTTGCAATTCGCACCAGGCGCATTGATGAATACCGCGGGCAGCAGCAATGACTTTGTGGGCAGCACGAATGGCTACGGCAACGTGGAATTCAACGGATTGCCGGCGCTGGCTAATGGCTATATCGTCGACGGTCTGGAGAGCAACGATCCGCTGACGAACCTGAACAGCGGCCTCTCTACGAATCTGGTGCTTGGACTCAACTCCATCGCCGAAGTAACAGTGAATACCTTGTCGTACGCAGTCGACCAGGGACGTTACGGAGCGTCGCAAGTCGACTACGTCACCAAATCCGGGACCAACCACTTGCACGGGAATTTGTACGAGCTCTGGAACGGATCGAAGCTCAACGCCGCGGACTTCTTCACGAACTCCACTCCCGGAAATCGGAAGCCTCGCTCGAACGTGAATCATTTCGGCGGAAGTTTAGGCGGGCCGATCCGGCATGACAAGCTGTTCTTCTTTTTCGATGCCGAATGGATGCGCATCGCGTTGCCAATCGTCTCTGCCACGACGGTTCCCACTCCCGCATTTCAGAATTACGTCCTGCAGCAACTGGCGGCCGGGGGGACTGATGCAACGACTGGCTCGGCTTACCCACCGGCTCCGCGACAGGTCTCCTTCTACGAAAAAATGTTTTCGCTCTATGGCAACACGGCCGGTACGCCTTTGGCGGTCCTGGGCTGCCCGTTCAACAGTGATGGAAGCCCTGCGGCGGGAAATCCGCCGAACGGAAATGGATGCGCCAATCGCCAGAGCATCTCTCACTCCAGCGATGATCACGAGCAGGTGCAAACCGGCCGCGTCGACTACAACATCGGCGATCGAGACATCGCTTGGTTTCGGTTCCAAGCCGACACCGGCTTACAAGCCGCTTGGACCGACCCGATCAATTCTTTGTTCGATGCCGTTTCGCCACAGCCGCTCTATTCATTCGCTGCCGGCTACACGCACATCTTTTCGTCGCATCTGGTGAACTATTTCAATCCGGCGTTTTCCTGGTATGCGAGTTTGTTCGGTCCGAGCGACCTTCAGAAGACGCTCGCGGCATTCCCAATCGCGCTTGAGGGCATGGGTGCGAATGCGCCGTTTACGACCATTGGCGGGCTGGACAATACCTGGGTCCAAGGACGCCGGGCGACGCGCTTCTTCATCAATGACAATCTGGCCTGGACCGCCGGTGCGCAGGAGCTTCGCTTCGGCACCAACATGCGAATCTTCCGGCTCAGCGATTTTGATTTCGGCGAAGGGACCGTACCGCTGGTGACTTATACAACTCTGCCGCAGTTCATCTACGGGGTGGCATCCACTGCATCGGAGACGTTTCCAATTTCCAATTCTGAGCCCTACAATTTCCTGAACGTCGATCTCTATGCTCAAGATAGCTGGAAGCTCACGCCACATTTGACGTGGACTTTCGGCGTCCGGGCTACGCACAATTCCAATCCTCTGAATCCGCACGATGCAGTGGCCCGTTTGCCTGGTTCTTTTGACGCGATCCTCCATGAGGTCAATCAGACGCTGAACGCGGCCATCCAGACCGGCCTGGGAAATATCTTCCAATCTACGCCGCTGGCCATCTTGCAGCCAAGAACCGCGATCGCCTGGCAGATTGCGCCGCGGACAGTCCTGAGGACCGGTTTCGGCCTGTTCAGCGATCTTCTGCCAGGCAGCATCGTCGATCTGGTTGGCGCGAACCCTCCCTATTCGCAGACGTTCACAGGCGGTCTGCTCGGCACAGCGGGAGGAATCGGCATTGCTCCTGGCGTGCCCAACAGTGCCGTAGGTGCGGCCGTGGCGGCAAACCAGATCTTCAACACCGGCTTTGTGTCAGGCCAACTCTCGTGCGCTTCACCGTTGGCAAATCCCAGCAATTGTTTGCAGCCTGTCGCGATCACTGCCGTGCCGGACGGAAAGCTGCACGCGCCCTATTTCATGCAATGGAGCTTCGGGCTCGAACACCAGATCGGCAGCACGATTCATTTGCGAGCTCAGTATGTGGGCACACGCGCCGTGAGCCAGCCTTACACCACGCAAGTGAACGGATTCCAGACAGTGTGCCAGGGCTGCTTCGAACCATTTCCGTATGGCGAGCCGATCGATCCGAGGTTCGGAGCGGTCACACAGCTCAGCACCGGCGCCAACAGCCATTACAACGGGCTTCAAACGACGGCCGAGAAGCGGCTGGGCCACGGCTTGCAATTGCAGTTGAACTATACGTTCAGTCGCTGCATTGATGAAGTATCGAACGGTGGCTTCCTGTCGTTCTCCTCCAACGGGGTCCTGTCGCCACTTCCCGGCAACCTCTCGCGCGACCGCGGCCCCTGTGATTACGATGTCCGGCACAACGTGACTGGCACTTACACCTGTGAACTGCCTGTGAAGGCGTCAGGTTGGCTCGGGCGTGTGCTGAACGGCTGGCAGGCGTCCGGATCGGTGTTCTGGCACAGCGGCCTGCCGTTCTCTGTCCTGAGCTCGCCGTACACGGCCAACGGAGACGGAATTGTCAATGGCAGCGGTCCGCAGTTCGCGAGCGTTGTCCCCAATGTGCCCTTATATGAACACAACCCCATTCCCGGCGTGACGCAGCCCGGTACGGTTCAGTGGCTCAACCCGGACGCCTTCATTTCCGCCGTCAATCCGAGCACAGGCACTTGCGTTGGCAGCAACACTCCACAAAATTGTCAATTCGGCGACCTCGGTCGAAACGCGCTGCGAGGTCCCGATTTCATCTGGAGCGATTTTTATCTTACGAAGTGGTTCCGTCTCCGCGAGCGTGTGAAGCTGCGCATCGATGGACAATTCTTCAATCTATTCAACCATCCGAATTTCAGTCTCCCTTCGCTCGTGTATGCGGGTATTCCTGGTAACCCGGCGACGCAGACAGGTTTCGGTGCGTTCACATCGACAACTTCGCCGCCTACGGGCCTGCTCGGGGTTGGACTCGGTGGCGACAGTTCGCCGAGAATGATCGCGTTCCAGGGGCGCATCGAATTCTAGGCCTGTCCCACTCGAGGCGATACAATCTAGTCAAAGCCTCATGCCGTTCCCCATTCACCGCAAGCGGCGGCTCCGGGTCTCCGAGCCGATGCGGCGGCTGGTCCGTGAAACTCATCTGGAGCCTTCGCAGTTCGTTCTGCCGCTGTTCGCCTGCCCGGGAGAAGGAATCCGCCGCCCCATTGGTTCCATGCCGGGCAATTTTCAGCTCTCCGTCGACGAGTTGGTGAAGGAGTGCGAGACCGCGCAGTCGGCGGGGTTGGGCGGAGTGATTCTCTTTGGAATTCCCAACGAGAAAGACGAAGAGGCATCGGAAGCCTACGCCGACGACGGCATCACTCAGCGGGCGGTCCGCGCCATAAAACACGCGCTTCCCAAGCTGGTGGTGATCACTGACGTCTGCAATTGCGAATACACCAGCCACGGCCATTGCGGCAAGGTGGTGGACGGGGAGGTGGATAACGACGCGACGCTCGAATGGCTCGCGCGCGCCGCAGTCTCGCATGCCCGCGCGGGCGCCGACATCGTGGCGCCCTCCGACATGATGGACGGACGCGTGGCGGCGATCCGCCGCTGCCTGGACGCTCAGGGTTTTCACAAGACGTCCATTTTGGCCTACGCGGCGAAGTTCGCGTCGGCCTTCTACGGTCCGTTCCGCGAAGCCGCCGAATCCGCTCCGCAGTTCGGCGACCGCCGCGGCTATCAGATGGATCCCGCCAACGGACGCGAAGCCATGCACGAAATGGAGCTGGATTTCGAGGAGGGCGCCGACATGCTGATGGTGAAACCCGCGCTGCCTTATCTGGACCTTATCCGCGAGGCGCGCGAGCGATTTCCCGTGCCGCTGGCCGCCTATCAGGTTTCGGGCGAGTTCAGCATGCTAATGGCGGCCGTGGAGCGCGGCTGGCTGGAATACGAGCGAGCCATGCTGGAATCGCTCACCGCCATTCGCCGCGCCGGCGCCGACATCATCCTTACTTATTTCGCGCGCGATGCCGCTCGCCTCATCGGCTAGTGTAGTGTCCAAGACAAACAGAGCCGCGACCGTCAGGGAGCGGACCTGACCGGTGCGCGAGACTTTCCTTGTAATTCGGGGGCACTACATCAGATTACGAAGACCGGCCGGGGCGCTGGCCATCCTCTGCCTCGTACTGATCATTTTGTTGCGAGGGAAACCGTATTTCAGCAACGCCTCGCACCCTCCCCGGGGGATTCCGGATTCCGAAGTCGCGATTCAGGTCGCGCGGAGCCTCGGCGAAATCGACGATATTTTGGGCAACGCGCCCAGCCCCGATCGCGAGGCGATGCGTTTCAAACAATATATCGATTTCGCGTTTGCGGCGTCGTACACGGCGTTGTTTTTGACGCTGGCGCTGATGCTCATGCGCGAAGGAGGCTGGGGACGCGTGGCGGGAGCGGCGGCCATGGTCTGCGCCGTGGCGACGGGCGTGTTCAACCTGTTGCAGGATGAGGCCATCCTGAGCATTCTCGATATTCCTCTAGACGTCCTTCCGTCCGCGGCGATTAACGCAATTCGCAGCGCCGCGGCGGCGAAATGGGCACTGGCGGCGGTGACCGAAGCGTTCTTGTCGGGTCTGTTCCTCAAACAACGCGGCCAGCCGCTTCCCGGCGGCAACGTCAAGAAATGGTTGAGCCGCGCGACGGGCGCGCTGCTGCTTTTGAGCGCGGCTCTCATTGCTTACGGTTTTCGCGATAACCGCTTCTTCGTCTACCAAGGGTATCCGGCGGGGGCGGCGCTCGTGGGAATCGCGGCGCTGGCTCTCCCGCCCCTGTCCCGCGAGCCGCGGGCGAGAATATCAGCAGGAACATCCTCATCATGAATGTCCTCATTCTCGGCGGCACGGGATTCATGGGGCCGCATGTCGCCCGCCGGCTCGCGGGACATGGGCACCAGGTAACGGTGTTCAGCCGCGGCAAGCGTCGTCCGCCTTTAGCCGAGGGCATCCGCCTCTTGACAGGCGATTACAAACACATCGGCGATTATCGCGAGGAATTCGGGCGATTTGGTCCTGACGTTGTGCTGGACATGATCCCGATTACCGAACAAGACGCGCTCGACGTGACCGGCGCGTTTCGGGGGATCGCGCGGAGAATTGTCGCGGCCAGCAGCCAGGACGTGTACCTCGCCTGGGGCTGCGTCCGCGGCGTCGATACCGGCCTGACCGATCCGCGCATTCACGAGGACTCGCCGTTGCGCCAGTCGCGCTACATGTATCGCGGCGTCCCGCTCCCGGCCTATTCCGAGTGGGATTTGGAAAACTACGACAAGATTCTGGTGGAGCGCGCGTTTCAAGATTGCGTGGATCTGCCTGCCACTATCGTTCGGCTTCCGATGGTTTATGGTCCGGGAGATCCGGGGCACCGCGTGTTCCCGTGGCTGAAACGCATGGACGACGGCCGCCAGGCGATTCCGCTGGAGAGCGGCGCGGCGCGCTGGCGGGGACCACAGGGGTACGTGGAAGATGTCGCCGCGGCGCTGGCGCTCGCCGTTTCAAGCGATGCTGCAACCGGCCGCGTCTACAATGTCGCCGAACCGGACGTACGCCCGACCTCTGATTTCATCCGCGAAATCGGCGCGGCTGCGGGTTGGAATGGCCGGATCGTGGAATTGCCGAAAGGACTTCTGCCCGGCCCCTGGGACCCCTATCGCATGGAGCAGCACGTGATCGTAGACTCCAGCCGCATACGTCGAGAATTGGGATATCACGAGATCGTCCCCCGTACAGAAGCGCTGCGGCGGACCGTCGAATGGGAGCGCGCGCATGCGCCCGATTCCGTCCCGCCAGAAGCGTTCGACTACGCCGCCGAGGACCGGGCTATGGAGCGGGCGGGTTTAGAATAACCGGCTGGTTCCACCTTTCCACGATCGCGATTGTCATTCTCGTCCCCGCCACTCTGAAGGCCCAGGGGGCGACGCCTCGCGCGCCGTTTCGGGCGGCGGCGTTTCCATCCCTGGCTGGATGGGCAAAATCGACGCCAACGAAGCGCGGTTTCCTTTGAATAAACGCGCGCGTATAGAGATCTGATCCCGAATTCCCGCCAATCGCGCGTCTCAGATCGAAACCGATGCCAGGTAGCACGCTTTCAGAAGGAGGGGAGCGAAATGAGCGCGACGTTAGCCCAAGTTCGTCACGCGACCGTCGATTCTGAGATTTTTTGGACTTGCGGTGAGGGCAAGTGACGTGTTCCCAATAGCCGCTTTTGAAAAACGCGATGTAGTGTAGACTGACCCTCTTGTGCGTTTCCGCAGTCCAT
>DATDGT010000090.1:0-26217 GCA_036521975.1 Bryobacteraceae bacterium | reverse complement strand
CAGATCGGAGCGTTGGGACTCCAGCTGAGGCAGAGAGTCGGTCATCAAGGGTCTCCTTTCTCTTAGCGTATATAGACGCTAAGAAAAAAGCTACAAAAAAGAAGACCGATCGAGTCTGCACCTCCATGTCGCGCACCCGCGAGGCCGCTCCCGCTTGACTTTCCGTGTATGCGGAAAATACGATAGGTCTAATGCGCCGAAAAGACCTTGGTTTCGCGATCGCGGCCACCGCTATGGTATGGGCCGCCATGCCAGCCCTCGCCCATCACTCCTTCTCGATGTTCGACATGAGCAAGCAGATCACGCTGGTCGGGACAGTCTCTTCGTTTGAATGGACCAATCCGCACTGCTATATCGAGATCGACGTTCCCGACGAATCCGGAGCGGTGAAACACTGGAGCATCGAACTCGGCAGTCCCAGCATCCTGCAGCAGGCCGGCTGGAAGTACAGGAGCTTGAAAAAGGGCGATAAAACCACGCTGATCATAAATCCGCTGAAGAACGGGACGGCGGGAGGCTTCCTTTCCAAGGCGACCTTACCCGATGGACGCGTCGTGACCAATGGCCCGGGGCGCGGCTTCTAGAGCGAGAACAAGATCATGGGTTTCCAAAGATTTCTCGGCCTTGCACTCCTAGCCCCGGCGGCGCTGGCCCAGGCGCCGGCGCCCGATCTGACCGGCATCTGGGGTCCGTATCGCGGAGGCCCCGGCTCGGACCCGAAATTCGCCGCGCCCGCGGCCACTCCACTGGTATTGAAACCGGAGTATGCCAAGCCGTACGAAGAACGCCGCGCGAAGGAAGCGGACGCCACCAAGCGCGGGGAGCAGCTCGCCAACGCGAGCGCTCAATGTCTGCCCTACGGCGTTCCGACGATGATGCTCGTGGCTCTGTACCCCGTCGAAATCATTCAGACGCAGCGCCAGGTGACGATTATTTCCGAGGCGTTCAGCGAAGTGCGGCGCGTCTACATGAACCAGCCGCAAGCCCAACTGGATGACGTTGCGCCGGGCTATTACGGGCGCTCGGTGGGCCATTGGGAAGGCGACACGTTGACGGTGAACACGGTCGGCATCAAGACCACCGTGCCCGGGTATCGCGGCATGCCGCACAGCGAGCAAATGCGCGTGGATGAGAAGCTCAAGATGCTCTCGCCCGATATTCTGCACGATCAGATCACCATCACCGATCCTGTGGTATTGGAAAAACCCATGACCTATACGCTGGCCTACAAGCGCTTTCCGAAGGACTACGAGATGGTGGAATTCGTGTGCGACAACAACCGCGAATACGTGGATGACAAAGGCGTGGTCCGGCTAAAATTGAAGGATCGCTGACAAAGGAACAGACACAGGAGATTTTATGCAGCTTCGATCGCTTCGAATCGCGCTGGCCCCGGTGCTGGCGATAGCCGGTTTGGCCGCGTTCGCCCTGGAAGTGCCTGCGCAGCAAACGCAAGCGAGTGCCCAGCAAACGCAGCTCGGGGCGCTCGCGCCCGCTAATATAGCCAAACCTCGGCCCAAGCCACCGTTCGATCTGACGGGAACGTGGAGACACAGCGGCGGACAGGGCAACAACTTCCGTTTCTCTCCTCCGCCGGGAGCGAAGCTCACTCCTTTCGCGCAGGCGCACTTGGACGCCGCGCAAAAGGCCGCTAAGGAAGGCAAGGCCTATCACGACGATATCGGTGCATGCTGGCCGGCCGGACTGCCCGTCATCATGACGAGGGTCTGGTCCATCGCCATGGTGCAAGCGCCTACGGAGATCATCATGGTGAGCGGATTCATGAACAGCACGCGCTTCATCTATCTCGATGGCCGCCCGCATACTGATCCCGACGTGGTGGTGCGGAGTTTCAACGGCGAATCCATCGGTCATTGGGAGAACGATTCGCTGGTGATCGACACGACGAATTTCGTGAACGATCGTCACTGGATCGACAACGGTATCCCCGGCACCGACGCGCTGCATATTGTCGAGCGCGTCAAGATGACGGATCAGGGAAAGACGCTGGAGATCGAGTACACGCTCACCGATCCGAAAAGCTGGGAGGGCGATTGGAAAATGACCAAGCGCTTCCGCCGCGTCGACGATGAAGATATCACCGAGGCATCGTGCCTGCCCGATTTGAACGAGCACCTGCTCAGCACCAGACCGGACTTGAACGTCCGCTAGGGAGAAAAAATATATGAGAACGCTTTTGGCTGCCTGCCTGTTGACGCTGGGAACTCTCCCGGGTTACGCGCATCATTCCATGACCGGCTTCGACCGGAACAAGACCGTTTCCCTAACCGGCACGGTCAAGGAATTCAAGTGGGCCAATCCGCATTCCTGGATCGAAATGGAAGTCCCCAACGACAAAGGCGAGATGATCGATTGGAACATCGAGATGACCGCGCCGGGGATCCTTGCTCGCGGCGGATGGAAATCGACGCTGCTGAAGCCGGGCGACAAAGTGACGATCGCGATACATCCCCTGGTGACCGGAGAACCGGGAGGCCAGTTTGTCTCGGTCACGCTGGCCGACGGCCGGGTGTTCATGGAGCGCGGCCAGCAAGCGGCCGCCAAGCAGTAGCCGCAACTGTCTGGGGTATAATCTCGTATCTGGGAACCCCACCAGGAGGTGTTCATGAGATTCTCGATTGCCCTCTGCATATTCTTATTGCCGGTCGGCGCCGCATTTGCCGACGAATTGGACGACAATTACGCCGCAATCAAACAAGCCGAGCAAAAGAAAGACCCCGACCAGGTGACAAAGCTCGCTCTCGAAACCTCGAAGAGCGCCAAAGCTGAAGCCGCGCAGAAGCAACCGTCTGATGCCAGCGAAGTCGAGCATTGGAAGCAGCGCGTGGAATTCGCCAAGGAGGTCGAGGATTTCGCCGAGTACTCGCTTTCCACCACAGCCATCGCCAACCCATCCAAGGCGGTGGAATTGGTCGACACCTTAATTCAAATCAACCCCAAAAGCAAATACTTGGGTGCCTGCGCTTCCACTTATCTTCAGGCTTTGGGTCCGAAGAGGCAGACCGAGGGCGCGCAGAAGATCCTGAACGGCGACCCCAATAGCGAGGAAGCGCTGTTCGCCATGGCCAGCGGCACGATGAACGGCGCGTATGCCACGCGTCTGGTGAACGTGATGAAATCGAAGGCCAAGCCGGAGGGGATGTCCGAGGGGGATTGGGACAAAAAGAAAACGCTGTTTCTCGGGCAGGGCTACTACATCGCCGGCGCGGCGGCCTGCACCAAGTCGACCTGGACCGACTGCGACAGAGACCTCCGCGCGGCGCTGGCCTATGTGAGCAAGGAGCCGGCGGTCGCGGGGCCGACGTATTTTTATCTCGGTCTGGCGGATTACAACCTCTCAAAATTGACCGGCGACCGCGCCAAGCTCACGGAAGCGGAAAAGTTCAGTGAGCAGTCGGCGGCCATCGCAGGGCCCACGCAGGCGCAAGCCCAGAAGAACGTTGCCATCATGAAGCAGGAACTCGCCGGAGGCGGCCGCCGCTAGGTTTCTGGCTTCATTCGTCGGCGACCTTGATGATCAGCTTTCCGAAATTCTCGCCGCGAAATAGCTTGAGGAACGTCTCCGGGAAGTTTTCCAGCCCTTCGACGATATCTTCTCGCGCCTTGATCTTCCCCTCCGCCAGCCAGGTGGCGAGAGCCTGGATTCCTTCTCCGTAGCGCTGCGCATAGTTGAAAACGATGAACCCTTCCATGCGCGCGCTGTTAATCACCAGCGACAGGTAGTTCTTCGGTCCTCGGACGTCGGCACGATTGTTGTATTGAGAAATGGCGCCACACAACACTACCCGCGCCTTGCGAGCCAATTGCGCGAGCACGACATCCAAGATCTCTCCGCCAACATTGTCGAAGAAGACATTCACGCCATCGGGGCAGTGCCGGCTCAATGCCGCGCGCACGTCCTCGCTCTTATAATCGATGGCCGCATCAAAGCCCAGTTCTTCGGTGAGGTAGCGGCATTTGGCGGCACCGCCCGCGATGCCCACTGCCCGGCATCCCTGGATTCTGGCGATTTGGCCAACCACAGAGCCGGTAGCGCCCGCCGCTCCCGATACGACGACCGTTTCGCCCGGCTTCGGCTGACCTACTTCGAGCAAACCGAAATAGGCAGTCAAGCCCGTGCCGCCGAGGGCGCCGAGATAGCGCGGCAGGGGCAAGTTCGAGTCAACCTTGTTCAGATTCTTGGCTGCGACAACGGCATAATCCTGCACACCCGTCAGACCGGTGGCACAGTCGCCTGACCTCAAGCTGGGGTCGTTGGAGGCAACCACGCGGCCTAGGCCGATGGCCCGCATCACTTCTCCCAGACCGACCGGCGGAATGTAGGACTTGCTTTCGTTCATCCAGCCGCGCATGGCGGGGTCCAGCGATAGATAAAGCACGCGGAGCAAGACCTCGCCGGGTCCGGGTTCGCCGGCCGGCCCGGTCGAAAACTCAAAATCCGTGCGCTGGACCATGTCAGTCGGGCGCTTAATCAAGACAAATCGACGATTCTGTAGAGCGCTCATAGACTCTGCTGTGCCATGAAGATTCCACCTTTCAGGCTCACCAAATACGCACCCGGTCTTTCGGCGCCAGGTACAGCTTTTGGGAGGGTTGGGCCTTTTGGGAGAGTTGCGCCGGGAAAGCGTCGTACCAGGCGTCCACGTTCCGCACAGTGTCGGCCCGGTACTCCGGGGGAGCATGGCCGTCCGTGGCGATCCTCATACGCAGTGCGGCATCGCGCATCTTGTTCCGCCAGTTCTGAGCGAAACTGATAAAAAATCGCTGGTCGCCGCTAAAGCCATTTTTCGTCACATCGGGCTTTCCCTTCAGGCTCAGGCGGTACGCGTCATAGGCTGTGAGGATGCCTGCCAAATCTGCGATATTTTCGCTTAAAGTCTGGTGGCCATTCACCGTCAGGTCAAGGAACGGATGGTAGGCGTCGAACTCCGCGGCCAATGCCTCTCCGGCGGCTTGAAAGTGCTTGAGGTCCTCCATCGTCCACCAGTTCACCAGCCGCCCCGAGGCATCGAACTGGCTGCCCTGATCGTCGAAACTATGGCTGATCTCATGGCCGATAACAGTCCCTATCGCCCCGTAATTGTGGGCCGCGTCGGCCTGCGGATCGAAAAAGGGAGGCTGCAAGATGGCGGCGGGAAAATTCAGCGCGTTCTGCAGTGGCAAATTCACAGCGTTCACGGTTTGCGGCGTCATCCACCATTCCGCGCGATCAACGGGCTGCTTAAGCTTCGCTAGCTGGCGGCGATATTCGAAGAGCTCGGCGCGCTGTGCATTGCCGAGCGCATCGCCCTTCACGATTTGAAGTCCCGAATAATCCCGCCATCGATCGGGATACGCGACGCCCACTTTCAACGTCGCCAGCTTCTCCTTCGCCCTCCTTTTCGTCTCCGGCGACATCCAAGTCAGCGCGTCGATTCTTTTGCCGAACGCCTTCACCAGATCGTTCACCATCGCCTGCACGCGCGCCTTTGTCTCCGCCGGAAAATAGCGCTGAACGTATAATCTGCCGACCGCTTCGCCAAGAGCGGCGCTGGTGTAGTCCACGCCTCGTTGCCAGCGCGGCTGTAGTTCGGGAGTTCCGCTGAGAACCTTCCCGTGGAAAGCGAAAGACTCCTGGACGAACGCATCGGGAAGGAACCCGGCGGCCTTTTCGAGGCTGTGAAATACAAGCCAGTCCTTCCAGGCTTCCAAAGGCTCCTTTGCTACCAAGGCTGCAAGGCCCGGAATCGCTCTGGGATGCCAGATAATGAATTCCGCGGCATCGTTTAGCCCGGCTGCCTCAAGCAGCGCCGGCCACTCGATTCCCGGCGCTTTGGCGATGAGGTCCTGGCGGGGCCAGACGACGGCCGAATGGACGTCCTCCGATTCGACACGGGTCGCGTGCACCTGCGCCATCTTGGTCTCGAGCGCGAACACACGTGCGGCGCGAGCTGCGGGCTCGGCAAAGCCCGTCAGCTTGAACATCGCCGCGATATGAGATTGGTACTGCTTCCGCTCCTCCGCCATCGATGGACTCGCGGAGAGATAGTAATCGCGGTCCGGCATTCCCAGACCGCCCTGGAGCAGATACGGATAGCTGCGGGACGGGTCGGTGAGCCCCTGCGTAATCCAGACTCCGAAGAGATTCCCGGTTCCGAATTTGGTGTTGTTCAGAGGGTCGACGTCGGCGCGAAGTTGCCCGCCCAGGATTCGAGCGAGATCCCGCCGATTTGCGACCGCCGCAATTGCGTCCAACTGCGGCTTGAGAGGCGCGAGGCCTTTGGATTCGACGGTAGCCGCGTCCATGAAGGTCGCATAGAAATCTCCAACTTTCCGGCCGTCCCCGCCGGTGGACGATCCCCCTTTGGCCGCTTCCTGAATGAGATCCACGGTGCGTTTTCGCGTGTCGTCCGCAAGCATCACGAAAATCCCATACGTTGGCTTGTCCGCCGGGATCGGTGTGGCCTTCATCCAACCACCATTGGCGTACGCGTTGAAGTCGTCGCCGGGAGCGACGGTGGTGTCCATCCCCTTCAGGTCGATCCCATCGCCGGTTTGTGCGTGAACATTCGGCTGCAGCCATACCCAAGCCGTCATGCCCAACGCCAGCATGGGCACGGCAATAAAAGTAAAACGGGCAATCCGCAATTCCATGGCGTACTTCCTCTATACGTACATAGCACGCCTGTTCTATTTGGGAGTCCCCTTCAGCCGGATCGCAATTGAGCTATCGGTCCGGACGCGGCGAGGTGGAGGGATTTGAGTCTGGAGGAAAGGCTTGCATTTTTGCGGCCTGACGCCGAAGGATTTGATCCACGATCACTCCGGCAGCACCTCCTATGGCCGCGCCGGTAATGGCGCCTCGTTGACTATGGGCCATCTCGCCAAGCGCCATTCCGACGCCCGCGCCTACGCCAATGAATTCCGCTGCCCGCTGAAGCGATCGCGGATCTCCAGGAGGGTAGGAAGTCTGTGCACTGATGGCCTTGTCGAGGTTCATGGACTTCACCAGCGACTGAACGGCGGTCGCGGTCCGTAGAACCTGGTCCAGGAACTGCAAGTTCGGATCGGCCGCCGGCTGTGCCGCAGGAGGAGTAGGTTGTGCCGCGGGAGCAGCAGGCTTCATCGGAACCGGTTCTTGTCCGTCCGCTAATTGCGCGAGCAGAAGTGAAATCGCCAGGATAGGCGCAAAGGCTCGGATCAAACGCATGTGTATATGACTCCTTTCCAATCTTTAGACATAGACCCAACGATCGGTGGCCAGGAAGTTGACCACCGAACACAGAACCATCGCGGCAACGGCAGCCGGCATCGCCGGGACCTCGAGCCGCTGCACCAAGAAGTACATCGCTATCGTGTTTCCGCCCAGAGAGATCAGGCCGCTCGCAATGTGAAACCGCCAGAGCCGCGCCGCGATCTCGCCGCGGCTGGTGGCACGCAACAGGCCGCGATCGCGCCATGTAAAGCGCTCGTGCCAGATGAAATTGTGCAGGAGTGCGATCTCCGCGGCGACCGGCATTGCGGCAACGCTGGGGAGGCCGAACTCCTTTATCCCGAAATACAGCAGCAGCAGTTGAATCGCCGCGCCCATCAATCCCACGGCGCTGAATCGGCCGAACCGCCTCCTCACGGGAGTCTCTCCTCGCGGTATAGGAGCGCGGTTTGGCGCACTGCCGCGGCGAAAACCATCGTGGCCATTCCGCCAATCGCCACCACGCCTCCGAAATCGAACAAGCGGAATCGCCAACCCCCCAGATTCACGTAAGGACAAATGAATACGCAGGCGTTGCCCGCGGCCAGCAGGATGCGAACTTCCGTCGGGCCGAATATTCCATGCGAAAGGCGAAAGCGTCCTGTCGTGTAGGTGGCAAGGTAGCTCTCAATAGATAGCGCATAAAAGCAAACCAGCATTCCGGCGGCAATCTCCCAATGAAGCAACCCGGAACAGGCCATTCCCGCCATCAGCGCCAGCGCGCCGAAAGTGTCCGAGATGTGATCGACATAGAATCCGTAGCGCGGTCGCTGCCGGTTTCGAACTCGCGCCAGTGTGCCGTCCAGACTATCGCCGAGCCAATTGAGCGCAAGGAACAGATTCACCAGCCAGAGAAAACGTGCGTCCCGCGGCGAAAGCGCGTATGCGGCGCCCGCCAGAATCTGGCAGGCGAAACCTAGAGCAGTAAGATGGTCCGGGCTAATCGCCTCCGGCGTCCTCTGCGCCATCCACGTCAGCACGCGCTTTTCGATCCCGGCTGTGACCGCGGTATGCACGCGGATGGCGTTCACAAACCCACTTTTGAGGCCGGTTCGCGGGTTCATCGGCTTCCCTCCGCGGCGGCGATTTCGGCCAAAGCGTTCCTGGTGGTTGTCATAGTGGACTCCAACAGTTCGCGCGGCAGGTTCGCGACGATTGGCGAAATCAGCCAGCCGAGCCCGCGCGGAACGTCTCGCGTTAGCGAGACGGCTTCACATTCGATCTCCAGTCCCTCTCGCGCCTGAACGAAGCTCCAATAAGAGTTGAGGCGCCAAAGGAATCCGTCGTCGTCGCCTTCGGGGCGGCGGCGTTCGTGCTTCGTTCCCGGATCGTCCACCTTCCAAAAATGCGTGCCGCGCGAAATGCCATAGCCCCGGCCATCGCCCGTGAGCTTTGCTTCCACTTTGTATTCAGCATCGATTACGATAGCGATCACTACTTGTTTCTGGAAGCGAACCGCTAGAGTGGCGGTCCCTCCGTCGTCCGCCAGAACGCGGGACGATACGATCTCCGGCGCCGAATGCCCGGGCAGGCGGCCTCGCAACAGCGCCACCATATCTTTCGCCGTTCCGCCCGGAATAAACGCCACCCCGCGCCAGTGATGCAGCAGCGCGGCGTCCAACTGCCGGGTCCCGCCGTTCACTGGCTCCGTTCGAACCTCGCCCGGCATCAGATCTCCCTCCGATTGGTTTCGCTGGCCGGAGCCAACATCGAGCGTGGCGAGATATGTCTTCGTCTGGGCGTGCTGCCGGACCAATCTCGCTTCCACATCGGCAACATAGCCCTGGAAAGCTTGCGCCGCCGACGGAGTCAATTGCGCCGCCGCGCCGTTCACAGCTCCCAGGAGGAATATCGGCGCCAGCGCACAGCGCCCGGCGCGGGACCGTGCGCTCACCCGAATCCCTGACTCCCCGCCGCGCCGGGCTGCGTTGTGCGCTGAGTCAGTGGAGAGTTCAGGTTTCATGTGAATCGTCACCTCGCGCCAATGATGCGGCTCGATCGGCGCGCCGGGCAATACATGGCGGCTCAAACGCAGATCACTTCGGCCTCATCGCACAAGTCACTGAGTCACGGCAGTTTATGGGATCACATCTACAGGATCAATCGGGCCGCTAGCAAAGCTAAAATGGACATTTGATGCCGCCAGAGAATGGGCGCCGAGTCTACCGGTTTGGGGTATTCGAGGCCGACGGAGCTGCCGGAGAGCTGCGCAAGCGCGGCGTCCGAATCAAGCTCCATTCCCAGCCGTTTCAAGTTTTGCTCATGCTTCTCGAAAAGCCCTTCGTCATTGTGACCCGTGAGGAGATGCGCCAGGGGCTCTGGGGGAACGACACCTTCGTCGACTTCGATCACAGTCTCAACACTGCGGTGAGCAAGATTCGGGATGTACTCGGCGATTCCGCCTCCGTACCGAGATATGTGGAAACGATCGCCGGGAAAGGGTATCGGTTCCTGGCGCCGGTGACAACACAAACGGATATCCCGGAACGGCCAACGCCGCCGCTTGCGGAGCCGGAGCCTCGGGCGGCCATCCCAGCTCTTTTGACCATTCCTCTTTTGACCACGCCGGCCGAGCTACCGGTGATTCCGGGCAGGCTGGTGCGCACTCTGCTGCTCCTCATCCAGACGATGTATTTGGGGTTTTATTTCGGAGCGCTCGGAATCTAGGCGAGATCCACGATATTTTCCTCGAGACGGGCCAGCCTCACCCCGCGTGGCTCACGTGGTTGCTGGTGGTAACAGCCACGGTTCTGATCCCGGTTCGATTGTTCCTTTTCTCCGCCATCGCTCTGGATTATCGCGAGCTTCCCTCCAGATTCGCCAAACTTTTTCCCGCGCTCCTGGCTATGGATCTGCTGTGGGCGGTATCGCCGTTTCTTCTCATTCATCACATCAGCGCCGGCCTCGCGTTGGGGTTGAGCGCCCCTCTGGTTTATGCACCTTTTGCGCAGCGCTCGTTGATTTTGATGCAGGCGGCGCGATTGGCGGAGCGATAAACGTGCCGGTCTCCACCCACGCATTGTCCCGGCCGGGTCGCCGGGCCATCGCAGAAGCCTCTAGCGCCTTCACCTTATCTTCACCTGGAATTGCCGGGGAACTTCCTCCTCGTTCTCAACTCAGAGAACATTCCAGCCGAAAAAGCACTAAAAAGTGTGTTCTACACTTTAATGGCTGTGGCGGTGCTCATGCTTCTAGCGGTCGCAGCGACCGTGGAGTCTCTCTTCCAAAGGAAAAGCCGAGAAAGCCATCACGACGCGAAGCATTCCTAAAGGAATTCACGCTGAAGAATAGGGAAAGAGAACCCACTTCAGGTACGCGTCTGCTACCAAAACGGTCTCTCTTTTGTGTCTGCGAGGTTTCCCGCCGGAGCCATCGTTGGCTAACCCTTTACTTGAGCTTTGGATGCTTGTAAAATGGATTAGCTGTACTATAGCCCGCGAATTGTGTAGAATTTCGCGGCTGCCGCATCGGAGAACTAAGAAAAATTGAGTCCCTTCGCCGAAGGAGGCATTAACCTCTCTGCGGGATGACGCCGCCCCGTTGTGGCGGTTTGAAGGTGTCACGGCTTGAGCCGCGCGGCCAGCGGGCTGAATGTCCGGACGCCGCGAAGGAAACAAAAAAGGAGTTTAGAGGGTCACACCTGGTTCAGGCACATGTCTCAACTAAAGTCAAACCCGACTCTAGAGCGGTCCGCCGCGGCCGATCTGTTCAGGAACACTCTGTTGCGCATCCCAACGGTGTTCCAGCGGCTGGCGTATCTCGCTTCTCTGCGAGATCCCGATTCCGGAATCTATAGCCATCATGGGCTGGTTAGCCTATATGGACAGACCGAAACCCGAAAAGCACTTTCGCAGAGCCACAAGGGAGCATTCCAGGATTGGCTGAGTCTTTCGCTGGCCGAGAAAACCGAGGATGTGCGGCGTTATCTGACTGGGCATACGGTCGCGGGAGTACTGGACCATTGGAGGAAAGCAGCGATGCATGGAAGGTTCCTGCCCAAAGTTGTGCATGATGGCGAGAAGGAGCTCTTCCTCCACGAATTCGAGATCCTGCTAGAAATTTTGACAGACAGCTTCGAGAATGGGCGGTTTTCCACCTGCGTCGAGTAGCTGCAGCACCCGGCAGGGGAAAATGCCGTCGAAAACGTGAATTGCTTAGCCGAGTCGTCTCCTTCGGAGCCTCATTGAATTCTCGACGATCGGGAGGACGCATGACGTCGTGGAGCATCGCGAAGCGGCATTTTCTGTGTTCCGAAGGACGCTCAGAGGGCTCATTCGCAGGCAAGCCGGCCATGCGTTGATCGTGGCGCCCCAGCGTGATCTGCCGGCCTTCGTGGTCTAGGGCGTCGGCGGGGTGCCGGCTTTCCGGTCCAGCAGCGATTTGAGCTGCAGGTAGGCGCGTTCCTCGAAGGTGGTTTTGATCCGCTCCAGATTCTGCAGACGAGCGTCGGAGCCATCGGTGCGCGGCCCCTGTTTTTTGAGGCAACGGCCCAGGAGCAAAGTGGCGGCCTGATCACTGGGATCGCGGTCCAAGGCGGCACGAAAGCGCTCCGCGGCCGCGGCGAATTCTCCCTTCTTCCACAGAGCGTAACCGGTGTTGAAGTGATAGACGGGGTCGCTCGCATCGCCCTCCAGCGCTTTGCGAAAATCGTCCACAGCCTGGGGCAAATTGCGGCGGCTCTCGGCGGCGGCGAGATTGTTATACACCTCGCTCAAGGGAGCGGCGGCGGCGACGGCTTGAAATGCCTTCTGAGCCGCGGGGTAGTCGCCTGACTGAAAACGCGCCAAGCCCAGTAGGAAGCTGGCGCGATGGTAGTCCGCCGAATCGGCGCCCACTTTTTCCAGCCACTCGGCGGCCTGACGGTATTCCTTGCGCTGGTAATGAAGCGCTCCGAGTTGATAGCAAGGATGGGCGAAACGGGCATCCAGACGCGCCGCCTGCAGGAAGTAGCTTTCGCGTTGCTCGGATGTGCGCGCCATCAACCCGCGAATGTAACTCTCTTCCGCATCCAGCCGGACGGGGGGCCGCAAGGAACGAAATTCGGATTCCGGAACCGCGCGATCTTCCGCCACCAGGGTCAGCGCGCGCCAGGCCAGATGCGCTTCGAGGGAGGACAGATCGGCCATAGCCCCGCTCTCTTCGAATTTCGAGCTTTGCCGCATCTTGCGCCGGTCCATCGCTCGCGCTGAGATTTTCAAGGATCCCCGCGAATCGTCGGCGGAGCCCGGACGCGCGGGCTGAACTTCGAACGTCCCATAAATGACCTGCTCGGCGTCCACCGCCTCACCGATCTTCATCACCGATGCCTCCGTCAGAATGGCGCGTTCGCGGAGGTTCAGATCGCGGTAGGCTTGTTGAATATCGTCGCGATCCAGCACCACCAACCCGCGGAGTTCCAGCACATCGCGGAGGGTTTCCGCGATGCTTTCGCCGATCCACTCGAGATTGGGGCCGCTCGAGCCTCCGGTGGGGGAGACCGCTCGGGACGCATTGCCGAACGTCAGCACCGCCGCATTCTCGGCGCACAGCGGGGCGCAGATCAAAAGCGCCGTCGCCCAAATTTTCCCCATGGCTTCATCTTAACCGTTTACTGTCCCGAGCCATGCACGACACGGTTGAGGGATTGGCAAGCGGCGGATTATGCTGAGACTATGCCATCTTTTGAAACCATCGCCCACAGCCTCACCAGCGCGCTCGATTTGAGCATCCCGCCCGTTGCCATATCCTTCGCCGATTCCCCGCCGCCCGGCGTGAGCGCCTACCGGGGAGCGGTCCCGGCGGGTTGCCGTTTTTGGCAGGAAGCGGCCACGCGTGTTTTCGCCACCGTCGCCTCGGACCATGAGCTCTGCGCCATCGGCGTGTATACGCATAGCTTGGAGGGCGGCGCAGGCCACCAGACCGATCTCGCGGACGCTTTGAAAGTCTTCGGCGATCTGGGATATGTCCGGCCGCAAGATATGCCTTTCATTCCGACGTTGAACCGTCCGGCGAAAGTGGTGGTTTACGGACCGCTGGCACAAATTCCCGTTTCCCCCGATGTCGTCCTCTTGTTCGTGAAGCCGGGTCAGACCTTGATTCTCTCCGAAGCGGCGCAGCAGCTTGAGAACGGCTTGCCGCCCGCCATGGGCCGTCCTGCATGCGCCGTGGTGCCCCAGGCCATCAACAGCGGCCGTACCGCACTAAGTTTAGGCTGCTGCGGCGCGCGCGCTTATCTCGACGCGCTCAATCCCGAGTTGGCATTGTACGCGATTCCGGGAGCACAATTAGAAGCCTTCTCGGAACGAGTCGCGGCGCTGGCCCGTGCGAACACCGTCCTCACCGCGTTCCACACACTGCGACGTAGGGATGTCGAGGCTGGCAAGCGCCCCACGGTTAGGGAATCCCTCGCCGCGATGTAGCGCACAGTGAATGCGTTGTGCGCGTTAAGAGGATGTAGCGCACAGCGAATGCGTTGTGCGCGTTAAGAGAATGACGCGGACCCGGCTCGCTCGCCACGCTCTCCGAATCTTTCGCGCCGCGCTTAAAGCCGCGGATCCGGAGCGCGCCGTACGGGAGCATTTTCATTTTGACGGCGAGATCATACGCGTTGGCCGCGAACGCCTCCACGCTTCCGCCTTCGATCGGATTCAGGTCATCGGCGCGGGCAAAGCCTCGGCGGCGATGGCCCTTGCATTGGAAACGATACTGGGACGCCGCATTTCCGGCGGGTTGGTGAACGTTCCCGATGGCCCTCTGCCCAAGCTACGACGCATCGAACTGCATCCCAGCGGGCATCCGATTCCCGATCGCCGCGGCGAGCAAGGGGCGCGTCGCATGCTCGCCATCGCCGAAGCGGCCGGTGCGCGAGACTTGTTGATTTGCCTCATTTCTGGCGGCGCCTCTGCTCTCATGCCCGTTCCCTCGCCGGGAATCACGCTCCAGCGGAAACGCGGGATCACTCGATCGTTGTTGCGGGCCGGCGCTTCCATTCACGAAATGAACGCCGTCCGCAAACATTTGAGCCGGATTAAAGGCGGCCAGCTCGCGCGGGCTGCATTCCCGGCAATCATGCTTACGCTGATCCTTTCCGATGTGGTGGGGGACGATCCTTCAGTGATCGGCTCCGGCCCCACCATTGCCGATCCATCCACGCGCGAGGACGCGATCCGAATTCTGAAAAAATATCGAGTCGCGCTCCCCGCGGCTGCGCTGGTGGACACTCCCAAACCTGGCGATCCGCGCCTGGCGCGCGCGCATTACGAAATCGTAGGAAGCAACCGGCAAGCGATTCGCGCCGCGCGAGAGGTGGCCAAACGCTTGGGCTATCGAACGCTCGTTCTTTCCACTACGATTCAGGGCGAAACGAAAGACGTCGCTCAAGTTCATGCCGCCATCGCGCGAGAGGTCCTCGCCACGGCTCAGCCGGTGAAGCCGCCCGCTTGCCTGCTCTCCGGCGGCGAAACTACTGTCACCGTGCGAGGGACAGGCTTGGGCGGCCGGAACCAGGAGTTCGTGCTCGCGGCAGCGTTGGAATTACAGAGCGCACAGGCCGCCGGGCGCGGCGTCAAACGAATGGGAAACTCGGCGGGCTTGGCCGCGCCCGGCGAGTCCTTTGTGCGCGAGTTTCTCCAGAGAGGCGGTCCCGTTACGATCCTCAGCGCGGGAACCGATGGCATCGATGGACCGACTGATGCCGCGGGCGCTTTCGCGGATGAGAGCACGGTTCCCCGCGCCGCCGCTCTCGGCTTGGACGCCCGGCAATTCCTCGAAAATAACGATTCCTATCGCTTCTTCAAGCGAATGGGAACGCTGATCAAGACCGGACCCACCGGGACGAACGTGATGGATATCCGCCTGCTGCTGATTGGCTGAAATTCACAGGCTGAAATTTCACAGGCGCGCCGCGAGTTTCGCCAAAAGGGCCGTCCGATCGGCGATCCGGTTTATCAGAACGCTTTCGTTAGCCGCGTGCGCTCCCTCTCCCACGGCTCCCAATCCATCCAGCGTCGGCACACCCAGGGCGGCGGTGAGGTTCCCATCCGAGCCGCCGCCCGACATCGACTCTTGAAGATCCACGCCCAGCTCCGCAGCCAATTCCTGCGCGATCCCGAAGAGCTTTTTCGTTCGCGCCGTGCGCTCCATCGGCGGGCGATTGAATCCCCCGCCAACCTCGATCGAGCAGCGTTTGTCGCAAGCCTTTAGCCCCGCGAATTTGCGTTCAAGACGGCGCACGTCGGCTTGCCGCGGGGCGCGCACGTCGATTTCCGCGAAACATTCCGCGGCCACCACGTTGCTGAGCGTCCCTCCCCGAATCGTTCCGGGGCTTACCGTGACCCCGCGATCTTCTTGCGTGAATCCAGCCACGCGTTCGACCTGCCGGGCCATTTCGACGATGGCGTTCGCGCCGGTCGCGAAATCTACACCGGCGTGAGACGCGCGCCCGCGGACCGCGATATGGAACTGGCCGACGGCTTTTCTGGCGGTCTTAACCCGGCCTTCCAATCCCGTTCCCGGCTCCAGCACGAGCACAGCCGCGCTTTGGCGAGCCGCCTCCTCCGTCAGCGGTCGGGACGCGAGGCTCCCTGTCTCCTCGTCGGAATTTATTTGCAGCAGGATCTTGCGCCGCACGGGAATGTCCAGATCCCGTAGGGCGTACATCGCGAAGAGAAAGAACGCCAGGCCCGCCTTCATATCGAACACGCCCGGGCCCCACAGGCGCCCACGCGCCCGGCGGAACGGCATGGAACGAAGCGTCCCCAGCGGCCAAACCGTATCGGAGTGGCCCAGTGCGACGATTTGCCCCTCCTTCTTTCCGCCCGGCAATTGGAATTCGCAGCGCAAATGCCTGCCGAAGGGCCCGCCGCGATACGTGCGCGGCCGCGCGATGCCGCTGGCGCGCTCGACGTACAGATCTACGAAACGATCGACATGCGTCGCGTCGCCAGTAGGCGACTCACATTCCACCAATTCGCGAATGAATGCGGCGATCTCGTTTTGTTTTTTGCGGGTGTAGATTAGGATTGGGTCCATCGCTGAATTGTAGGCCGCTGAAATTTCTAGCCCGTTGCTATAATAGCCACACTACGCATGTCTATGGATATTCAGGCGATCCGGGACATTCTCCCGCACCGCTACCCGATGCTGCTGGTAGACAGGATCGAGGAGCTGGAGCCCGAGCGCGTCGTGGGAGTCAAAAACGTCACCGCCAACGAGCCCTTTTTCCAGGGTCATTTTCCCGAATATCCGGTGATGCCGGGCGTGTTGATCGTGGAAGCCATGGCGCAAGTAGCGGGTGTGTTGGTGCTCAGCCAGATTCCCGACCGCCAGAAAAAACTGGTGCTGCTGGCCTCGGTCGAGCAGGCGAAATTCCGCAAACCCGTGCGCCCCGGCGATCAGCTCCGCATCGAAATGAAGGTGCTGAAGCGCAAGGCGACGGTCGCAAAAATGAGCGGAACGGCGTGTGTGAACGGAGAGCTGGTGGCGGAAGCGGAGATGCTCTGCAAATTGGCGGACCGGGAGTAGCTTCCGGCGTGGCCATTCATCCCACCGCCATCGTCGATCCGCGCGCCTGCATTTCCGAATCGGCGGAAATCGGACCCTATTCTATTGTCGGCGCGGATGTGAAAATCGGCGCGCGCACCCAGCTTAAAGCGCACGTATATCTGGAGGGCCCGTTGGAGATCGGCGAAGACAATGTGTTCTACCCGTACTCCACGATCGGGGCCGCGCCGCAGGACCTGAAGTACCAGGGCGAGCCGTCCGAAACGCGCATCGGCCATCGAAACAAAATCCGCGAATTTGTCACTTTGCACCGCGGCACGCGAGGCGGTGGAATGGTGACCTCGCTGGGCGACGACAATCTCCTGATGGCCTATGTGCATGTGGCGCACGATGTGTCTATCGGCCATCGCGTCGTGCTGGCCAACGCCGCCACCATCGGCGGACACGTAATCATCGCCGATTGGGCCGTGGTCGGCGCTGGCAGCGCCATTCACCAGTTCTGCCGGGTCGGGCGGTATGCGATGATTGGCGGCTATAGCGTGATCACGCAGGATGTCCTTCCTTTTTCGATGACCGTGAGCGAGCGCGAAGTGAAAGTCTTTGGCGCGAACGTTACCGGATTGGAGCGCCGCGGATTCGCCGCGGAAACTATCGAGCGTCTGCAAAAGGCTCTCCGTCTCCTCACGCGGTCGGGTCTCAATACCACGCAAGCCGTGGCTCGCATCCGCGAGGAGATTCCCTCGTCAGAAGAAGTTGAGGAAGTCCTCGCATTCATTGCGTCCAGCGAACGCGGTGTCGTGAAGTGAGAAACGCCAAGTGACTAACGTCAAGTGAGCAGCGCCGAATTGAACCCATGCCTATGCCGCTGGGAATGATCGCCGGCAACGGCCGCTTTCCCATCCTCGCGCTCGAAGCCGCGCGCAAGGAGGGTCTCGAGGTGGTGGCGATCGGTATCAAGGAAGAAGCTTCGCGGGAAATCGAACCGCTGGCTTCCCGCTGCTATTGGATTTCGCTCGGCGCGCTGAGCCGCTTGATCGAGATTTGCAAGCGCGAATCGATTTCGCAGGTGATGATGTGCGGCCAGGTGAAGCACGCCAAAATTTTCTCGTCCATCGTTCCGGACCTGCGCCTGGTGAAGCTGCTCGCTTCGCTGGATGCCAGGAACACGGACGGGCTGATCGGAGGCGTCCAGAAAGTTTTGGCCGAGGAAGGCATCGCGCTGACCGATTCCACTATGCTGCTCAAGGATCTGATCGCGCCGGAGGGCGTACTAACCCGCCGCCGCCCGACCGCGGAAGAAGCCAGCGATCTGGAATATGGCCGGGGCATCGCCGCCGCACTGTCGGCTCACGACGTTGGACAGAGCGTCGCGGTGGCTCAGCGCGCCTGCGTCGCGCTGGAGGCGATGGAAGGCACCGACGCCATGCTGCGCCGCGCCGCCTCGCTGGTTCAGGGTAAACCCCTGCGTGTGGTGAAAGCCTCCGGCCGCCGCCGCCACTTGCTATTCGACGTTCCGGTGATTGGCCCGCGGACGATCGAGGTCATGCTCGAAACCGGTACGACGGCTCTGTCCATCGATGCAGGCCGCACGCTGCTGCTCGATCGGGAAAAACTACTGGCGCGGGCCAATGCCGCTCAAACGGCCATCATCGCTGCAGTCAATCAATCAGGTTAGCGTGGGGCTGAGAGATCAGCCGCAATGCTGTATGCTGTTCTTCAAATGTCCAGTCGGTTGCGTCGGTTGACTCTGGTGCCATAGTAAAACCCCGTTGAGAACTGATCATCGCATGCGACGCTCTCCGGGCGCGAAAAGGTCAAACGATTTGGTACTGCCGAAGGAGGGCTACAATTGTTTCACGATGGGCGCTGACGGCGGACCAGACTGACATGCACCAATTATCGATCGCTTTGTCGCGCTCAAGTCCGGGTGAGGCGGCCAACACGTCAGCGGCTGTTATGGCCCCGCGATTTTCCGGCAAAGAGAGGCGGGGCCAGTTTCGCCTCTTGCGGCCGAGCGCCATATGGGCTTTCTGGACCTGACGCCCTGAAAATTGTTTTTCGAGCCGCAGGTAAAGACCAATGAGGCCGAACACCACGGTGATTGGCTTGGTTTCCGCGCTAGCGGTTTGCACGGCGAATGCGTCCACCACGTGTTGCAGAATAAATCCCGGACGGCCCATGGTGTAGACGTAAACCTCGTCGTAAGCGGCTCGCGTTCCCGCCATAATGACCCCAGGATTTATTGTGCCCCAGGGCTTTTGGCTCGTGCACGCGGTGGAGGTCCGTCGCGAGCCCGAATATGGTCCTTCGAAACCAGATGCCCGCAAACGGCGGATGAAATCCTGCCGCTTACAAGGCGTCCACCGGCTCATGCGCAATTCAGCGGGTGGGAAGGGGGTGGAAGATCGGCTGTGCAGTCAAAATTGGAAATAGACAAACGGCACAGGTTTTTCCGTCACGCCGATCAGCTCCACGGCCATCAGCAGAAGAGCCATGGCCGTCGGGTAAACCCATGCGGGAGCGAGCGGCAGCCGCTCGACCCATTCCCATTTCTCCTCGGCCATCGCCGCGGCGAGCGCCACGCCAGCAAGCCACAGCAGCCAGATCGGAATCAGCGATCTTGCGCCGCCTAACGCCGGCGAAAACATTTGCCGGATCACGAACCAGCTATCGCCCAAGGTTCGGGCGCGGAAGAAAACCCACCCGATGGTGACAAGCGCGAAAGTCAAAACAGCGCGAAACGGATACAACCAGCGGCTGCTTTTTTCGCCTAGGCCGGTCATTCGCTCCAGAGCCAACAGAGATCCGTGGTATCCGCCCCACACCGCAAAATTCCAGCTTGCTCCGTGCCACAATCCGCCCAGGAGCATGGTCAAGATCAAATTGCGGTAAGTGTTCAGCTTTCCCTGACGGTTTCCTCCCAGAGGAATGTACAAATAATCGCGCAGCCAGCGCGAAAGCGACATGTGCCACCGCCGCCAGAAATCGGTGATGCTGAAGGCCAGGTAAGGCCGGCGGAAATTCTCCGGGAAATGGAATCCGAATAACAGCGCCATGCCAATGGCCATATCGCTGTAGCCCGAAAAATCGAAAAAGATTTGGAACGCGAATGCTCCCGCCCCGCTCCACGCACTAGCCCGGCCCAGCGAAGCATTGACATGATGAGGAGCGGCGACGTTCTGAAAGTACGAATCCGCGATCGCCGCGAACTGATCGGCGAGCGCCATTTTCTTTGCCAGTCCCAACAGGATCAGAAAACAGCCTCTCAATCTCTCCTCCGCCTCCGGCAGTTTCCAGGCGTAAAAATCGGCGAAGAACTCCCGCGCACGGACGATGGGTCCGGCGACAAGCTGTGGAAAGAAGGCGATGAACAGCGCGTAATCGATAAAATTGCGCACCGGCTCTTGTTCGCCGCGGTAAACGTCGATCACATAGGACATGCTCTGGAACGTATGAAAGCTGATGCCCAGCGGCAGGATGATGGAAAGCGCCCAGGATCCCTCCGGCCGATGGGAGAGAAACGCTAGATTGGCGGCGGCAAAATTGTAGTATTTGAAAAAACCCAGGAAGCCAAGATTGGCGCACAAACTCAATATGAGAAATATTTTTCTTCGCGACCGTGCGATCCATAAACCAGCGGCATAGTCGATCGCTGTGAGCGAAAGCAACAAGGGAATGAATCGCGGATTCCAGCTCATATAAAAGTAATAGCTAGCGCCGAGGAGCAAATATTTTCTTAACGCGCGAGGAGCGGCGTAAAAGCAAGCCAACACTGCCAGAAGAAAAATAAAGAATTGCGCCGTGTTGAATAACATTTCAACTTCGCGGCGGGCCCAGCGCTGCGCGAACCGCTCGCGCCAACTCGAGAGAAAATTGAGCGCACCCCGGACCGTTCATATGCAGCTCATCCGTAAATAGCTCGGGGCGCTCCAAATCGTCCAGAGTGTGTTCGGAAAGCAGCATTACGTCCCGGTTGCCCGCGGCCAAATCGCGAACCGTGCTGTGCGGATTGTAAGGCGGTTGGTCGGGGCGAATGAACGGTCCGCGCGGGAGCCGCAGGAAAACGATTTGCGTCCCCGTGCCGCGATAACGCTCGCAAATCTTGCCGAGCCAATAACGCAGGTAGGCGCCGTGGTGCCCCTGTTGCGGTGCCTGGGGGTCCAGGAACCGGCCCCTAAAATCTTGCGCCCTGGCGGGTGAGACCTCCGGCGGCACGGCGATGGTACGCGCCGTCCAATCCAGCCGCACGTCTTTCATGCTGTCGCTGGTTCCCTCGTAGTTGTAAAACCACTTGGCTGAATCGCGCCGCGACGCGTTGGCGCGCTGGATGCGCGCCTTGGGATGCAAGAGAAAATCCTGAAAATCGCGTTTATAAACCGACCCCTTCAGCAATAATCCTTCGAGAACTCTGAGACGAATCCAGGGATCGCTATAGGAACGGACAAATTCCGGAATGTCTTTCCAGCCGAGCAAGGGAAGAAGATAGTTCAAATCGGCCTCGCGGTTCGAAAAATCTTCCCAGGTCTCGGCATCGTCATAATCGTCCAACGGGATCAGAACGGCGCGATAGCGCGTGGCCATGGGATCGGCGTCGCGGAGAATGTAATACCACGCACGCGGGCTGGAGCCGGGAACCGCCAGGCTCGCGAACGTGTAGGCGATTTCTGATCTTCGTTGGTTGGGATATCGCGGAAAAAACCCCATACGCGAATCGCCGACTGCCACAATCTGATTGAGGTCTTCTGCGCGCCGCTGTTTTTCGTTGTACAGGCGGGACTGGGCAGAGCCGGTGGTGGAATCGGGGTTCAGGATAAAAGAATAGAGGCTGGTATTAAAGATCAGCAGGTTCAAAAGACAAAACGCAAGCCCGCTGGCGGCTAAGATTGTGGAGACTCGCGCCGGTTTTCGCATATGGGTTGGGGCGGACGCGATACCGGCAATTATAACTTCTCCCCGCAGACTGCGAACGTGATCGCGAGATTCTCGAACCTCAGATCCGGCTTGGGCAGAACGCATCCCCGATCCACCAGGTTGTCGCGCCAGACATTGGATTCATCCAGACCGGCCCAATCCCAATGAGTGGGACGGATGGTATAGAGTAGCCAGACGCGGCCCGAATACGCAGCGGGCACCATTCTGTTTTCGTCGGCGATCACGCTCCGGCGGGTGGAACTTCGCGCCTTGACGAGCCTTCCGCGCGGGCAGCACGGCCAGCCCGTCTCGCCGTAAATCGCGGGCGGTGCCATCCAATGATGCAGGCCGGCGTAGAGACGGAAACTTTCTCCCACGGAGGGGTGAATCAGCAACAAGTCGTCCGGCGCCACGATTCTCTGGAGATAGGTCACCGCCCCATCGACGTCTTCTTTCGGCCGATTGGGATCGTTGTGGATCTGCGCGCGGACTCCCATCGCCGCCACTACGCCGGCGGCCAGCAGCGCTCCCGCTTCCGCAGCCCTCCGCCCAAACAGCGCTCTGGCGAAATCCTCCAGCCCGGCGAGGACCGCCAATACGAAGCACGGGAAGACGAATAATCGCGTGCGGTAGGTTTGCGGATACCAACCCAGCGCGCCCGTCACCACCAGTAAAATGCACGGCAATACACAAACAATCTGGGTCCATTCGCGCCACCCCGGTTTCCCTTTGACGCGCGCGAGACTGGCAGCCGTCACCGCAACCGCCGCAACGAGCGCGGCCGCGGTACCCCAACTCAATCCGCTGTCCGACTCCGAAGCCCAATAGGCCCGTAGGCCCTCGCCGAAATTCGGACGGATGAAAAAGACGTACAGGACCAGCAATACCAGCGCAGGCAAAAGCGCCATTTTCAGCCGGCGGCCTTTGCCCATCGCCACAAAAACGCCCGGCAGAAGAAACACCGCCGCGTAGGAGAACGGCAAAGCTAGAGCGATGGCCGCAGCGAGCCAGTAGGATCGCCGCGGTTCGGGCTTTTGAAGATAGCGAATCGCGGCCAGCAGGATGAAAACCGTCGCCGCCACTTCCCCGCTGTATTGCTTCGCCGAGTGGGAGTATTCGATTTCTGCGGTGAAAAACACAAGCAACGTGCTGGCCAGCACCGCGAAGGGCCACGAAAGAATGCGCCGGGCTGCGGCGAACATGCCTCCGGTCGCGGCCAGAGCCATCAGGAGGGGAACCGCTCGGAAGGCGCCACTGGAGGCGCCGAGCGCCTGGACCGCAAGGCGGGACGTCAGCAGAAACATCGGCGGGCTGCTTTGCAGCCAGGCGGGGTAGTAGAACATTCCGCCGAGCGACGGAGTGGCGATGGAGTTGGCCACCCAGGCCTCGTCCAGCCACAGGCTCCGGCCGATTCCCCGCAACCCCAATGCCAGGGCCGCCGCGATGAAGCCGCCGCCCGCCAGCCACTCCCAGCGCGCTCCCGGCGTTTTGTCGACCAACCGCACCCTTCAGAATATATGCACCATGGGTCAACCCTTCGGCTAAGACCTCACTGAACCCTTCAAACCTAAATTCCACCGTCCGGACACCCAATTTCCACCGCTTCGCTCGCGAAGTTCCTTTATCATACTTTCGTTCGACTATGATTCGGGCCGGCTCGGGCGAAGTCGCCTGCCGTCCGCAAGGAGGGCGCTATGGCTTCAGTGGAGAAGAATGCGTTGATTACCGGCAGTTCCCGAGGGATCGGAAGGGGGATCGCGTTGGAACTTGCCAAGAGCGGCGCTCGAGTGGCCGTTCATTATTACCAGAACGAGGCCGCTGCCAAAGACACTCTGGCGAAAATCAGGCAATCCGGCTCCGACGGGTTCGTGGTGCAGGCGGACGTTCAGCAGCCCGAAGAAATCGCCCGCATGTTCGATCAGGTGAAAACCGAGTTTGGCACCCTCGACATTTTCGTCGCGGAATGCACGGCCTGAGATACCTGCATTCTTTCGCCGCCCATGGAAATCACTCTGGAGGAGTGGGACGCGGCGTTCCAGTCGCAGTCGAAGGCGTTTCTCGTCGGCGCTCGGAAGGCCAGCGCGCTCATGCGCAGCGGGGGACGAATACTCGCCATCACCTACGCCGAGGGCAGCCGCACCGGGGGCTTGCAGCCGTGGGTAGGTATGGGTTCGGCCAAGGCGGCATTGGAATCCATGATTCGATACTTCGCCGTGGCCCTGGCGAGGCGAAGCATCACGGTAAACGCAATCAGCCCAGGCTGGACCGAAGACAGTGTCCTCAACACGCTACCGCAGGAGGCGCAGAAGCTGATCCGGGACTGGCACAGTCGCGGATGGACACCGATGGGGCGACTCGGAACTCCGGAAGATATCGGCAAGGTGGCAGCGCTGCTCTGTTCGGAACAGGCCGGCTGGATCACCGGGCAGGTGATCTATGCGGATGGTGGTGCATCGCTAATGAATCCCGAGATCCCGCCCGAGATTCAACTCAGTTAGTAACGCTGGACTCAACCGCCATGCGGCGTAAGAGATCGTCGAATCGGCCAATGCCGCGTAGCGGATCGAGCCGTGGATCCAATCTTGCCCACATCGCGAACCACATCGAGCTGTCGCGATACGCTTTTTCCAAGCAATCGACTGCCTGATTCAGTCGGCCCAAGCCAGCGTGAATAAGCGACAAGTGGTAGGGATCGACGTAAAGCTGATTCTCGTTCGCTAATTGGTCGAGGTAGTTGTCCGCTTCGGAAGGATGTCCGGCGCGGGTATGAGCGTGGGCTAAGGCAGCAACAGCGAAAGGAACGCTTCCCAGAATGTCCAAGGCTTTTCTCAAGGCGGCGATCGCCTCGGCGTGCATCCCGGTCTCCGTACAAGCCAATCCTAGCCATAAGTGGGCCCACGGATAGTTGGGCTCCAGCTCCAGTGCCCTCCGGCATTGTTCGAGGGCTTCGGAATAAAGTCGTGCCTGAATATAGACCCACGCCGAGTGGTGAAAGATCAGCAGGGACAGCGGATCGATCTGCTGAGCTCGTCGAATTGTCGTGATTGCTTCCGCGGCACCACCCATGCCTGCCAAGCTAAGGGCGCGCCAGTCGTACCCTAGCCAATAATTCGGGTTGATCTGCAAGGCGCGGCGAAGCGCGGTCTCGCCACCGGCCCAGTCGTGGCCGCAAGCTTTGGAGAAGCCCAGTGCCGCATGCGCCTCGGCAAGCTCCGGGTCGATTTGCAAGGCCTTGGCTGCCGACGCTTCGGAACGCTGCAACGATTCCCGCGGTGTGAGGAACCCATACCAGCCGAGTAAGTTGTAGCCGTCCGCCAGTCCGGCGTATGCCAGCGCATAGAACGGATCTTCTTGGATTGCCTGTTGGAAACAGTCGACCGCGAGATTCAGGCTCCTGGGAGTTCGCCGGCTCCAAAGGTAACGGCCCTTGAGGTACAGATGGTAGGCTTGGCGATTGCTGGTATACCGCCGCAAGAGCCGCTCTTTCTGGGTACGGGTCAGCCTCAGCCTTAGCTTGTCGGAGATTTGCGTGGCAATATCTTCCTGCACCGCGAAAATCTCGGAGAATTTGCGATGGTAGCGTTCTCCCCAAAGCTGGCGATTGAGAGTGATATCGACCAGCTCAGCGCCGACAGTTAAACTTTCTCCTCTTTGCAATACTCTTCCCGTTACTACGGCGCTTACGCCCAGCTCACGACGGATCGCGGCGTGGTCGCCCTCACGCCCTTTGTAACGGAAAGCGCTGTTGCGGGAAACGACGCGGATAGCGGAGAGTTGCGAAAGGTTATTGATAATGCTTTCCGTAATTCCTTCGCTCAGATAGTCGGTTTCGGGATCGCCGCCCGCATTCACAAACGGCAGAACGGCCAGCGCATCGATGGGCTTCGTAGCGATGCGGGCGATTCCGTCCGGCTCCGTGACTCCCGCCGAATCTTGCCAGCCCACAAGCTTTTCGGGCGAAAGTCCTCGGCTCACACTCGGATCCGCCGCCTCGCTCACGTCAGCCACGAACCGGTACCCCCGCCGCGGCTGCGTTTCCACAAACGCGGGGTTCTTGGCATTGTCGCCGAGCGCGCTACGGATGTCCAGGATATGGCTCTTGAGGACCTCCGGCTCTACGAATGTGCCCGGCCACAACGCGTCCAACAACTCGCGCCGGCTCACAAGGCGTCCTGCATGTTCCACCAAGTACTGTAGAACCGAGAATCCCTTGGGCCTCAGCGGCACTCGCTGGTCGCCTCGCCACAGGCACTGATTCACGGTGTCGAGCCGAAATGGGGGAAACTCCTTCACGGCTGCCGAAGATCGAGAACAACCAGGATATCCCGTTCGGTCGCCCGGCCGGAAACCAGAATTATCCAATACAAGATGATCATGAAACGGGACCGGTTTCCAATACAAGATGATCATGAAATGAGGGTGGGCGGGCCGGTCGTTCTGCGGCCGGATGCAGATACGCATGCAGAACAGCGAGAGCCTGACGCGCCAACAGATCAGCGATTTTTTAAAGGCCAGCGAGGGGATCGTCTTCAGCGGGGCAAACCAGGGGGAAGTGTACGCCTGGGTGGAGCGGG